>DASUPA010000066.1:0-5057 GCA_036276335.1 Candidatus Methylomirabilota bacterium
CCACGCTGTCGATTATCGCGCCGGCCGCCAGGACGCGCCTTGCTTGCCCAGACAGGGCAGCGAACTACCCTGCAGGGCGTGCGCAACGCCGTACCGTCGGGCAGAACGCCCTGAGGACCATCGGCATCGACGTTGCACTACCCACGGGCATGCGAGCCACGACATCGTTCGACCTGTGGAGCACCGAGCAAGTCCTGCTGGTGTACGAGCGCTACTTCGGCAAGCTGGATCCCAAGACCCGGCGACGCATCGCCGAGCACGCGCGTCTCAACGGCTGGGATCGCAGCTGGGGAACCAGCGCCGACCTCCTCGCCGCGTAGCGCGCCGACAGAATCTCAGCGCGTGGTCGAGGAGCGCCCCGGTTCACCCGGGGCGCGACGAGCGCCGGGGAGTTTGGGGGCCATGTCGGGGCCCCCAAAATGGTACTCCGGCCGGAACACCCCGCGCTCGGTGATGATCGCCGTGATCAGCGCGGCGGGCGTCACGTCGAAGGCGGGATTGTAGACGGGCGAGCTGTCGGGCGCCGTCTGCTGTGGTCCCACGTGCCGCACCTCGTTCGCGTCGCGCTCCTCGATCGGGATCTCGGCGCCGGAGGCCAGCGCGGGATCGATGGTGGAGAACGGCGCCGCGATGTAGAACGGCACGCCGTGGTGGCGTGCCAGCACGGCCAGCGCGTAGGTGCCGATCTTGTTCGCCGTGTCGCCGTTGGCGGCGATCCGGTCGGCTCCCGTCACGACCAGGTCGACCTGGCCCCGCGCCATCAGCGACGCCGCCGCCACGTCCGCGATGAGCCGGTGCGGGATGCCCTCCCGCACGCACTCCCACGCCGTGAGCCGCGAGCCCTGCATCACCGGGCGCGTCTCGTCGACCCAGAGCATCGCCAGCTTGCCGCCCGCATGCGCCGAGCGCACGACGCCGAGCGCCGTGCCGTAGCCGGCCGTGGCGAGCGCCCCCGCGTTGCAGTGGGTCAGGATCCGCGCGTCGGGCGGCACGAGCGCGGCGCCGTGGTCGCCGAGCGCGCGGTTGGCCGCGAGGTCCTCGCTCAGGACTGCCTCCGCCTCGGCCGTCAGGCGCGCGCGGATCTCGTCCGCCGGGCGCGCGCGCAGCGCCTCCGCCGTGCGACGCATGCGATCGAGCGCCCAGAAGAGGTTGACCGCCGTCGGCCGCGTCGCCGCGAGGCCCTTCACGGCGGTCTCCAGATCGGCGAGCAGGCCGTCGGCCGACGTCGCCCGGCTCGCACGGGCGGCCAGGACCACCCCGAACGCGGCGGCCACGCCGATGGCCGGGGCGCCGCGCACCACGAGCGTGCGGATGGCCTCGGCCACGTCCTCCCAGCGGGTGTACTCGCGCTCGACCTCGCGGCCCGGCAGGAGCGTCTGGTCCAGCAGGACGAGCCGGTCGCCGGCGAAGCGGACCGGAGCGATCGGCGAGGTCACAGGTCGCGCAGGCCGCCCCACCAGCGCGTGACGCGCCGGAGCGCTTCGTCGATGTCGGCGTTCAGCTTGAAGTTCCAGGACTTGCCGCCGCCGCGCTCCACGCGGCCGTCGACGCTGAAGCCCTCGGGCCGCGTCTCGCCGTTCAGCCAGGCGCCGCCCCTGTAGCCCTGGGACCCGAAGACGCGGGCGCCGAGCCGGAAGCCGTTCACCCCGAGCTTCATGTCCACGTCGAGCGCCGAGCGCTCGGAGGTCGGGGCACCGCCGGGCTCGTCGGACACGAGCGTCTTGTGCTCCGCCGTCGTCGGCACCGCGCCAACCGCGATGACGCCGAGGCCGATGGCCAGGACCAGCAAAGCCATTCGCATGATCATCCTCCCAGTCGTCGAATCACATCGTCCAGAGTGAGGCCCGCGACGCGCACGTACTTGTCGCGTCCGGTGGCGCCGCGCACGATCTCCACCGCCGAGACGCGCACGCCGAGTGCCTCGGCCAGCAGCGCGCCGACGGCGGCGTTGGCCGCGCCGTCGACCGGCGCCGCCGTCACGCGCACGCCGAGGGCGCCGTCGGGCCGCCAGCCGGCGATGCCGGCGCGCGAGGCGCGCGGCTGCACGCGCACACGGAGCAGGCCGGCGTCAGGCCGCGCCGCCATCGTCCTCGGCGGCGTCCTCGGAGCTCAGCAGGCGCTGGTAGCGCTCGAGGGTCGACGTCACCTCCTCGAAGACCTGCCGGCGCATGCGGCGGAGCGCGTGGATCTCGGTGCGGATCCGCGCCTCCTCGCCCCGCACGGCCTCGAGCACCTTCTCCGCCCTGAGCTCGGCCTCGCGCACGATGAGCTCCGCCTCGCGCCGGGCGGCGGCCTTCATCTCCTCGGCCAGCCGCTGCGTGGTGACCAGCGTCTCCTGCAGGCTCTTCTCCCGCTCGGCCACGCCGCGCGACCGCTCCTCGATGGCCGCCATCTGCTCCTTGAGGAGGGCCGCCTCCTTCAGGACCGCCTCGTAGTCCTCGGCGACGTCGTCGAGGAACGCGTCGACCTCCTGGGGGTCGTAGCCCTTGAGCATCTTCGACGTGAACTGCTGCTGCCGGATGTCGTGCGGGGTGATGCGCATCGGGCCCTCGCTATCTCAGGCTCAGCGCCAGGTCGCGCAGGGAATAGACCAGGAAGGTGTCCAGGAAGTAGATGGCGAGGATGACGACCATCGGCGACAGGTCGATGCCCATCGCCAGCGTGGGCAGCCGAGACCGGATGGGACGCAGCACCGGCTCCGTCACACGATAGAGGAAGCGCACGATGGGATTGAAGGGGTCCGGACTGACCCACGACAGGACGGCCCGGGCGATGATGATCCAGAAGTAGGCCATCAGCACGAGGTGCAGCAGGTTCGCCAGCGCGAGAATCAGGTTCCCGGCGACGAACACTAGGCCGGCCCACGGCCGAGCTCGCGGGAGCGCAGCGTCGCGCGCTCCACCGCCCGGATGAACGTGGTCCGGATGCCGCCCTCCTCGAGCGCCGCGATGCCCGCGATGGTCGTGCCGCCCGGCGACGAGACCATGTCCTTCAGCGCCCCCGGATGCAGGCCCGTCTCCGCCAGCAGGGTGGCGGCGCCGAGCACCGTCTGCGTCGCCAGCGTCATCGCCGTCGCGCGGTCGAGGCCCATCTTGACCCCGCCGTCGGCGAGCGACTCGATCACGATCGCGACGTAGGCCGGGCCCGAGCCCGAGAGCCCGGTGACGGCGTCCATGTGGTCCTCGTCGAGCACCACGGCCTTGCCCACCGCGGCGAAGATCTCCTGCGCCGTCTCGAGGTCGTCCACGTCGAGGCCGGGCGTCCGGGCGATGGCGGTCACGCCGCGCAGCACGAGCGCCGGCGTGTTCGGCATCACGCGGATCAGCCGCGGATACTTGCCGAGGACCGACTGGATGGTCGCCGTCGACACGCCCGCCGCCAGCGAGATGAGGAGCGGGCGGCTGCCCAGCGCCGGCGCCACCTCGCGCAGCACGGCGGCCATGATCTGGGGCTTGACGGCGAGGATGACGACGTCGGCCCCGCTCACGAGGGCGGCGTTGCCGCTCAGCGCCCGGACCCCGTACTGCTCGGCCAGCTGGCGGGTCCGGTCGGCCCGCACGTCGCTGACGAGAATCGCGTCGGCCGGCACCAGGTTGGACTCCACCAGCCCGCGGATGAGCGCCTCGCCCATGTTGCCGCCGCCCACGAAGCCGACCTTCTTGCCCTTCACGCTCATCGCGTCACCTCGGGTCCGGATAGCCGGGCAGCTCGGGCACACGCGGCAGGCGCGGCCCGAAGATCGCCGTGCCCACGCGGACCATCGTGGCCCCTTCCTCGATGGCCACCTCGAAATCGGCGCTCATGCCCATCGACAGCTCGCGCAGCCCGTGGCGCTCGGCCAGCTTGCGCAGCGTGCGGAACCAGCCGCGCGCGTCCTCGGCGCGCTCCACCGCCGGCGGGATGGTCATGAGCCCCCGGAGCTTGATGCCGCTCAGCGCCGAGACGGCCTCGACCGCCGTCTCGACCGCCTCGGGCGGCCAGCCGCCCTTCGACAGCTCGCCCCCCACGTTCACCTGCACGAGGGCGTCGATGGTGCGGCCCTTCGCCCGCGCGCGCCGGTCCAGCTCGCGGGCGAGGTCAATGCGGTCGACGGAGTGGATCACGTCGAACAGCTCGAGCGCGTCCCGGACCTTGTTGGTCTGCAGGTGGCCGACGAGGTGCCACGACACCCCCCGTCCGATCTCCGCGACCTTGTCCCGCGCCTCCTGCACGCGGTTCTCGCCGAGAGCGCCGAGGCCGGCGGCGATGGCGGCGCGGATGCGCGCGACGTCGACGGTCTTCGACACGCCGACCAGCAGCACGTCCTCGGCGTGCCGACCGGCCCGCTCCGCGGCGCGCGCGACGCGCTCGCGCACGCGCTCGAGATTGGTCCGGATGTCCTGCATACCAGCATGGCGATTCTAGCATGCGGCTTTGCTATTCTCGCGCCATGGCCCGTCTCCGCGATCTCGAGCTCACGATCCAGTCGCGGTATCCGTTCGTGGCGGTCGAGACCTCGGAGGAGGACCGGCTCGAGAAGGGCCTCCTCGACATCGCCGAAGACCTCCAGGTGCCGTTCTTCGTGTGGACGGTGACGAGCGGCCTGCGCCGCGCCGGCCTGCCGAACGCGATGTACGACACCCAGCAGCCGCTGCGGGCGCTCAACACGGTGGCGGCCATGGCCGGCGAGGCGATGTTCCTGATGAAGGACCTCCAGCGCTTCTTCGGCGAGCCGGCGGTGGTACGCAAGCTGCTCGACCTGGCCCCGGAGTTCAAGCACGACCGCCGCGTCATCGTCTTCTCCGCCGTGAAGATCGAGCTGCCGGGCGAGCTCGGCCCGCTGACGGCGCTCCACACGCTGGCGCTGCCGGCGCCGGACGAGCTCAAGCGCATCGTGAAGCAGGCCATCGTGGCGTGCGAGCGGGACGGCCCGGTGACGGTGCGGCTCCCCGACGCCGACCTCGATCGCCTGGTGGAGCGCCTCCGCGGCTTCACCGCCTTCGAGGCGGAGCGCGCGGTGACCCGCGCCATCGTGCAGGACCGCACCCTCGACGCGGGCGACATCGACACGATCATCG
>DASUPA010000067.1:0-4845 GCA_036276335.1 Candidatus Methylomirabilota bacterium
CCCATCACCGCCGGCCGGCTGTTCGACCTCACCCAGGGCTACGGCGTCGCGATCGTCATCGCGGCGGGCGGCAACGTCCTGGGCATCATCGTGGCGCTCGGACTGCCGCACGAGCGCGCCGCCCGCGCCGAGCCCTGAGAGGCCATCGTCCGACGACCTGCTGGCGGACGCCACGCGCGGTCGCGGCCCGAGTCAGGGCATGCGACACCCGCACATGACACTGCCCGGTTCCTGACACTCCCGGCCGCCGCCGGGGGGAACGTAACCTCCCGCCGCGGCGACGAAGACGGATCTGGCACGCCATTCGCGTGCGGCGGCGACGTGTCGTCGCGGTGCAAGGCGCTCTGTGCCCCGCGCGACGTCCGCGAGATATCACATTGAGCACCTCTTTGACGCCCTCGGCGCACCCCCCTCTGAAAGCGAGAAGCAACGATGCGCACATTTCAGGTGTGTTCGATCGCGGCCCTTCTTCTGTCGGCCGGCGCGATGCTCCATGTGGGCACGGCGGCGGGACAGGTCCCCGCGCTCTCTGACGTCCCCGTTCCACGGCCCGCCAACCTCGGCGACTTCGTCCGCGACGAGAGGGCCGCCGAGGCGCTCGGGAAGGCGCTGTTCTGGGACATGCAGGTCGGAAGCGACGGTGTGCAGGCGTGCGCGACCTGTCACTTCCGCGCCGGCGCGGACACCCGGACCAAGAACCAGGTCAGCCCGGGATTGCTCCGGGTCGACATCAAGTCGGATGGCACCGCAACGACCGACCCCGATCACGATTTCTCCGCCCGATCGCTGCGTGGTCAGTATACCCAGGGCCCGAACTACCGCCTGCGCGCCGCCGACTTTCCGTTCCGCAAGCTGGAGGACCCGGCGGATCGCGAGTCGCGGGTCATCGCAGACGCGAACAACGTCGCCTCCTCGCAGGGTGTGCACTACGCCATCTACGGCTTCGACGGCTTTCCCGCGCCCGATCCCGACGGCTTTCGCGTCGGCGGCCCGCGGGGCGCCAACGTGCGGCGGGTCGAGCCGCGCAACACGCCGACGATGGTCAACGCCGTCTTCAACCACCGCAACTTCTGGGACCTGCGCGCGCAGAACATCTTCAACGGCGTGAGCCCGTTCGGTGACCGCGACGCGGGCGCCTTCGTCTACCGCGCCGACGCGGCAGGCAACCTCCAGAAGGTCACGGTGCGCCTCGAGAACTCCAGCCTCGCCTCGCAGGCCGTCGGACCGCCGACGAACCGCTTCGAGATGTCGTCCGACGGCCGGCCCTTCCCCATCGTCGGCCGCACCCTCATGCTGGAGATCGCGCGGCGCCATCGCGCCACCGCCCGGCGTCTCCGCCCTGCGCGTCCGCTGGCCAGGCAGCTCGTCCACCCCGACGACAGCGTGCTCGGTCCCTACAGCCGCTGGCCCGAGCGCGGACTGAGCGTCGACTACGACAGCTTCATCCGCCGGGCGTTCCACCGCCGGTGGTGGGACTCGTCGAAGCTCATCCGCGCCGCCGAGGACGGCACGACCACGGTGGTCGCCCGGAGGGACGGCACGCAGGCGCCTGACGAGTACACCCTGATGGAGTACAACTTCTCGCTCTTCTTCGGCCTCGCCGTCCAGCTCTACGAGGCGTCGCTGGTCTCCGACGACACGCCCTTCGACCGCTTCCTGAAGGATCCGGCGCGGTTCCCGCTCTCCACGGCGGCCGAGCGGGGCCGCCAGGTCTTCTTCAACGTGAACGCGGCGCCCGCGCCCCGCGGCAACTGCCTCTTCTGCCACTCGGGCTCGCTCCTCACCGAGGCCACGGTGGCCGAGATCGAGTCCCGCAACGGCAACCCGATCCGCAACTCCGGCGGACTGCTCAGCGACGTGGGCACGCGCAACATCGGCGTCCGCGAGACGGCCGACGACCTCGGCAACGGCGACGTCGACCCGTTCGGCGCCCCGCTCTCGGTCGCCGTCCGCGACTCCGCGCCGGGCTCGATCCTGGGCGCCGACGGCACGTTCAAGATCCCCGGCCTCCGGAACGTCGAGCTCACCGCGCCCTACTTCCACAACGGCGGCGAGCGCACCCTCCTCGAGGTCGTGACGTTCTACACGCGCGGCGGCAACCAGGGAGGCGCGACGAACCCGATCCTCACGCGCGACGGCACCGAGATCGGAGGGCTGTCGGTCCTCAACTTCGACGGCACCCCGCAGGCGCCCCAGGTCATCGCCGACCTCGTCGCGTTCCTGAACTCACTGACCGACGAGCGCGTCCGCAGGGCCGCCGCGCCCTTCGACCACCCGCAGCTCTTCGTCCCCGACGGCCACCCGGGCGACCACCGCACCGTCACCCAGGAGGCCGGCCAGGCCGTCGACTCCTACCTCGAGATCCCGGCCACCGGCCGGAACGGCGGTTCGCCGCTCCCCGGATTCCTGGAGTAGCGCGCCGCGCGCGCCGGACGCGCCGAGTGCCGTATGCTGGGCGGGGTGCCCCCGATCGGCACGGACGATGGTGAAGCTCGCGGAGGCCCGGCCAGTCTCCACAACGGCGGCGATGCAGGGACGCCGCACGGCGCCGCGGGATAGCCGCCGGAGTAACGCCCGGCCGGGGGCATCCCCGCAGGCGCGAAGACCATCGAGCGCGAGGACATCACGGAGAGCGACGACATGAGCGAGACGGAGCAGGTCGGCGACCCCGCGGGGCTCATCGAGGCGTACTACGACGCAGGGTGGACCGACGGGCTGCCCGTCGTGCCGCCGAGCGACGCGAGCGTGGCGGCGATGCTGGCGAGCGCCGGCGTCGAGGCCGACGAGGTCGTCGGCGAGATCCACGGACGCAACGCGGTGGTGACGGGCGAGAGCCTGGCGATCAACGCCGTCATGGCCGGCTGCCGCCCCGAGTACGCGCCGGTGGTGGTGGCGGCGGTGAAGAGCCTCTGCCATCCGGATTTCGCGTACCACGGGCCGGCGAGCAGCACGGGGGGCTCCGCGATGGTGCTGATCGTCAGCGGGCCGATCGCGCGGGAGCTCGAGGTCAACAGCGGTCACAACGCCTTCGGCCAGGGCCACCGCGCCAACGCCACCATCGGCCGCGCGGTGCGGCTGATCATGATGAACGCGCTGAACACGAAGCCGGGCTTCCTCGACCGCGCCACCTTCGGCAATCCCGGCAAGTACACGTTCTGCTTCGCCGAGCGGGAGGACACGCCCTGGGAGCCGTTCCACGTGAGCCGCGGCTTCCGCGCGGACGAGAGCACGCTGACGCTCTACGCGTCCAACAGCCTCTGCCAGGTCTACAACCAGCTCGCGGCGACGCCGGAGGCGATCCTCCTCTGCTACGCCGACGCGCTCTACAACCTCGGCTCGCCGAACGTCTACGGCTTCAACCAGAGCCTGGTGGTGATGGGCTTCGAGCACGCGGACGTCATGCGGGCGAGCGGCTGGAGCCGGCGCGACGTGCAGGCGTTCCTCGTCCAGCACTGTCGCCGCCGGGTCGCGGACCTCAAGCGCGCCGCGCGGCTGCCCGGCGAGCTCGTCGCGGAAGACGAGACGACGTGGCGCCACGGCTTCGAGTCGCCGGACGACCTGCTGATCGTCTGCGCCGGCGGCGCGGGAAGCTGGTCGGCCGTGCTGCCCGGCTGGGGCAAGAAGTGGACGCGCGCGATCACCACGCGCATCTGAGGAGGAGCACGCGATGAAGATCTTCGATCCGACGTCCCGCCGCACGGGGCCGGCCACGCTCCAGCTGGCGCCCCGCCCGGCGAGCCTGCAGGGCCTGCGCCTGGGGCTCGTGGACAACCGCAAGATCAACGCGGCGGCGATCCTCGAGAAGGTTGCCGACCGGCTCGCCGCCCGGCACGGGACGCGGGTGACCGTGCGCGACGTCAAGCGCTCGCCCAGCCACGAGATCGACGCGAAGGCGATCGCCGCCCTCAAGCGCGACGCCGACCTGGTGATCTCCGGCGTCGGCGACTGAGGGTCCTGCTCGTCGAGCAGTGTGCTCGACGCCATCCTGATGGAGCAGCAGGGCGTGCCGGCGGTGGCCATCGTCACCGCGCCGTTCCGGAAGACGGGCCAGGCCATGGCCGAGAGCTGGGGCGGGCCCGACTATCCGTTCCTCGACTGCCAGCACCCCATCGGCAACCTCGCGGAGCCGGATCTCGACAAGATCGCCGACGCGCTCGCGGAGTCGGTGGAGCGGACGGTGCTCGCGCGGTAGACGCGCCCGCTCATTTGACAGGACAGGTTCGGCTTCCTACACTAGCGCCCGCCATGGCCCCGGAGGCACGCGTCGTCGGTCTCGAGTGCCTCCGGTGTCGCGCGCGCTACGCCGAGCCGCGCATGTTCGCGGGGTGCCCGCGCTGCCGCGAGGACGGCGTGGCCGTGAACCTCACCGTCGCCTACGATCTCGCGCCGCTCGTCGGGATCACCCCCGCCGCGTTTCCGCCGGCGCCGCGCGGCCTGTGGCGGTTCCGGGGCCTGCTACCGGTGCGGCCGCCGCGGCCCGTCACGCTCGACGAGGGCGGCACGCCGCTCGTCCACCTGGAGCGGCTGGGCGCGCGACTCGGGCTGTCGCGGCTCTACGCGAAGGACGAGAGCCGCAACCCGACGTGGTCGTACAAGGACCGCCTGTGCGCGCTGGCCGTCAACCATGCGCTCGCCATCGGCGCGCGCGTGATCACCATCTCGTCGACCGGCAATCACGGCGCGTCGACCGCCGCCTACGCCGCGCGCGCGGGGCTGCCGTGCGTGATCTTCACGCTGGCCTCCGTCCCCGACACGATGAAGACGCTCATGCAGGCGTACGGCGCGGCGGTGGTCGCCTGCCCCACCGCCGAGTCGCGCTGGCAGCTCATGCGCGAGGGCGTCGAG
>DASUPA010000068.1:0-6735 GCA_036276335.1 Candidatus Methylomirabilota bacterium
GACGACCTCGCGCAGCTGGTACACGACGGCCGCCGTCGGCGCGTGGACCAGCGTGGAGAGGATCGGGAGCTGGATGACGGGCCGCTCGCTCTCCGGAATCGCGACCAGCCGCGGCACGTCGGGATGCTCGAGGTCGCGGAGCGGGACGTGGTGGATCGACGCCACCTCGGCCGGGTTCGGCCGGAGCGTCGCCGCCGCGCCGCCCCACACGACGACCGGCGTGATCAGGAACCCGGAACGCGTCGGATAGTCGTCGAGCAGGCCGAGCACCGCCTCGTCGTCGAGGACGAGCCCTACCTCCTCGGCCAGCTCGCGCAGCGCGGCGTCCTGCGGCGACTCCCCGGGATCGAGGCGGCCGCCCGGCAGCGCCCACTGTCGGGCGTGCTGGCGGAGTCCGGCCGCGCGCCGGGTGAGGAGGAAGCATGCCTCGCCCGTGGGGTCCGCCACCAGCACGAGGGCGACCGCCGCGGGCCGCCGACCGTCGACCGCGGCCGCGCGGCGCTCGAAGCGCTCGAGGTGCGCGCGCGCCCGCGACCGGAGCGCCTCGTCGAACCGCACGCCAGGTGGTGTCACTCGCGCTCAGTAGGCGGGCAGCTTGCCGCCGCCGCCGCCCTTCCGCACGATGGCGACCTCCTCGGCGGCCTTGGCCGCGAGGTGCCGCGTGTCGCTGGCGAGCGTCACGAACCGGTAGCCCGCCTCGATCATCTTGAGCGAGTAGGCGGCCGTCGCGTTGTGGATGCCGGCCACGACGTTGTGGCGCTTGCACGCCTCGACGATCTGCTGCTGCGCCTCCACCACGGGCGCGTCGGTCTGGTCCAGGCGCGGCTTGCAGCCGAGGGCGAGGCTCAGGTCGGCGGGCCCGACGTAGACCGCGTCCACGCCGGGCGTGCTCAGGATCGCGTCGAGGTTCTTCAGCGCCTCGGCCGTCTCGATCATCGGCATGACGATGAGGTCCTCGTTGGCGCGGTCGCCGTAGTCGGTGCCCGCGTAGATCGACGCGCGCACGGGACCGAAGGAGCGGTAGCCCCGCGGCGGATACTTGCAGGCAGCCACCAGCGCCTCCGCCTGCGCGCGGGTGTTGATCATCGGACAGATGACGCCATAGGCGCCGGCGTCGAGGATCTTCATGATGGTGCCGGGGTCGTTCCACGGCACCCGCGCGAGCGGCGTGACCCCCGTCGTCGAGATCCCCTGGAGCATCGAGACGGCCGTCTGGTAGTCCACGACGCCGTGCTGCATGTCGATCGTGAGCGAGTCGAATCCCTGGTGGGCCATGACCTCGGCGGAGAAGCCGGCGGGAATCGCCAGCCACCCATTGACGACCGCCTCGCCCCGCGCCCACATCGCCTTCAGCTTGTTCTCTCGCACGTCCGGTCCCCCTTCGGGCGTACCGCCCGCGCCACTGTACCGCACCTCGGTGGCACTCGTCTTGCGACCGGCCCAGCGAGGGGTTGCCCCCCGAGGAGGAGTGGTCATGAAAGCCGTCAGCGCTCTCAGCATCATCGCCGCGGTCCTGTTGACCGTTGCCGGCGTCGCCGGCGCGCAGGGCCTCAGCGACACCGATCGTGAGTTCATCCGGAAGGCCGCCCAGGGCGGCATCGCCGAGGTCCAGCTCGGCACCCTCGCCACCCAGCGTGCCGCGCGACCGGCCGTCAAGGACTTCGGCGCACGGATGGTGAAGGATCACGGCGCGGTCAACGCCGAGCTGGCCACCCTGGCGCGCTCCAAGGGGGTGGACCTGCCGAGCACGCTCGACCCCGCCCACCAGGCGGTGCACGACCGGCTGATGGCCCAGCAGGGCGCCGCCTTCGATCGCGCCTACATGCAGGAGATGGTGACGGACCACACGCAAGACGTTGCAGAGTTCGAGAAGGCGTCCCAGACCGCCTCCGACCCCGACGTGCGGGCCTGGGCGGGCTCGAAGGTGCCCATCCTGCGCGAGCACCTGGCGCTCGCGCGCGACGTCAACTCGCAGGTCGTGCTGGGTCCCGGCCCGGCGCCCGCGGCCATGCCCGTCGCCGTCGTCGTCCCCTGGTGTGGCGGCGCCTTCATCCCGGGCAGCGGGACCAACTTCGGCACCTGCGCCCCCGTCGTCAAGTAGCCATCGGGCCGCCGCGGCGGGTGGCGGTGGCGCCCCCGTCGCGGCCGGCCGCGTCGTCTATAATCCGCGGCGTGACGCCGGGCCCCGCGACGACGCCCCAGCCGTTCACCATCCGCGTCCCCGACCAGGTCCTCGCCGACCTTCGCGCGCGCCTCGAGCGCGTGCGCTGGCCCGACGAGATCCCCGGGGCGCCGTGGCGCTACGGCACCGATCTCGCCACGATGCAGGCGCTCGTCGCGTACTGGCGCGACGCCTACGACTGGCGCGCGCGCGAGGCGGCGCTCAACCGCTTCCGCCAGTTCAGCGTGGAGCTCGGCGGCATTCCCCTCCATTTCGTCCACGAGCCGGGGGTCGGGCCGGATCCGACGCCGCTGCTGCTCTCCCATGGCTGGCCCGGCTCGATCGTGGAGTTCCAGCGCATCATCCCGATGCTGACCGATCCCGTGCGCTTCGGCGGCGATCCCGCCGACGCGTTCACCGTGGTGGCGCCCTCGCTGCCGGGCTACGCCTTCTCCTTCCGGCCGAACCAGCCGCGGCTCGCGGTGCCCGAGATCGCCGACCTCTTCGCCTCCCTGATGACCGACGTCCTCGGGTACCGCCGCTTCGCGGCGCAGGGCGGCGACTGGGGCGCCTTCGTCACGTCGTACCTGGGCGCGGCGCACGCCGACCGCGTGCTGGGCGTCCACGTCAACCTGCTGGCGGTGCCGCGCGACCCGGCGGCGCCGGCCACGCCGACGCCGGAGGAGCGCGCCTACCTGGAGGAGCTCGATCGCTGGTCGCGCGAGGAGACGGGCTACCAGTGGATCCAGGGGACGAAGCCGCAGACGCTCGCGTACGGGCTCACCGACTCGCCGGCGGGGCTGGCGGCGTGGATCCTCGAGAAGTTCCGCGCGTGGAGCGACTGCGACGGCGACGTGGAGCGGCGCTTCGGCTGGGACGTCATCCTCGACAACGTGATGCTCTACTGGGTCACGGGCGCCATCAACTCGTCGTTCTGGCCGTACTATGCCCGGCGCCATGCCCCCTGGCCCATCACCGACAAGCGGCCGGTCACCGCCCCCGCGGCCTATGCCTCCTTTCCGCGCGAGATCCTGCACCCGCCGCGCGCCTGGGTGGGGCGCGTCTACACGGACCTGCGGCGGTGGACGGAGATGAAGCGCGGCGGCCACTTCGCGGCGCTCGAGGAGCCCGAGGCGCTCGCCGAGGACGTGCGCGCCTTCTTCCGCTCGCTGCGCTGAGTGCGCCGCGTCAGCGCGTCAGCGGCACGTAGTCGTACTCGCCGATCCCCTGCAGGACCAGGAAGGTCGCCGACCCGGGCCCGGGATTGGTGACGAGGTGGGGGCGGCCGGGGCGCACGGCGTACGTCTCGCCGGGCTGCAGCCGGACCTCCTCCTTGGGGTCGCGCAGGAAGAGCCGCAGCGCGCCCTCGAGCACGTAGAACGTGTCCTGGACGGTCGTGTGGAGGTGCCAGGGCACCTGCTGCGCCGGCGAGATCTGCAGCTCGCTGATCCTGAACCCCGGGCGCTCGGCGTGCCGCGCGCGCCGTTCCACCTCGTAGAGCCCGCTCGAGTCCTTGACGCCCGCCATCATGATCCTCCTCTCGCCGGCCCGGTGGGCTCGACGATGTGCAGCCCCGTGCTCGCGCGATCGGTCAGGTAGACCAGGCCGCGGTCGTCGATCTCGACGTTGTTCGTCTGGATCGCGACCCTGCAGCGCAGCGCGCCGCGGACGGTCACGCAGCGTCGCTCCGTGCTCGGCGTCACCGCGGGAATGAAGTAGCCGACCTCGCGCGGCCGGAACGGGTCGCGGATGTCGACCGCGCGGACGCCCGCGTTGAAGTATGCGATGAAGACGACCTTCCCGTAATAGATGGGCGCGAACGACTCGTTGGAGGCGTGCGGCCCGAAGCGCCCGCCGCGCTCGCAGAAGTCGCCGGCCGGCACCTGGAACGTGCTGACGGGCATCGGCCGGGACTCGGTGGTGACGTCGACCAGGAACGTGAGCTGGCGCACCTCCTGGCACTCGTCCCGCAGCGACTCGGACACCAGCACGACGAAGTCGCGCACGGCGCCCTTGCTGTTCGGCAGGAAGTCGGCCACGGTGATGCCGAGCACGGGGAAGCTCGTGTGGCCGCCCCAGTCCGGCGGCAGGTCGAGCCGTCCGACCTCGGGATAGGCCAGGTTCGCCGCCGTGGGCGCAAATGGCGCCGGCGAGCGCGGGTCGCCGGCCAGCAGGCGCGCGCGATCGACGATCTGCAGCACGCCCCGGGCGCCGGTGCCGTAGGCGAAGTAGACGCGGTTCCGCAGCGCGATGGGCCCGTGAACGCCTTCCGGCGCCGGCCCGGTCGACCCGGGCTCCTGACCCGCCAGCCCGAAGTCGCGGATGAAGCGCGGGCGGGCCGGATCGCCGAGATCGTAGAGCTTCGTCATCCGGTGCGTGCGCCAGCCCGCCGGCCGGCCGTCGGAGACGAGGTACGCGATGCCCGAGTCGCACTCCCACCAGTTCTTGTGCGTGTGGCCGAGCCCGGCGAGCACGGTCGTGAGCGGCGCCGGCCGCGCCGGGTCGCTGACGTCCCACACCTCGTGGGCCGTGTCGCCGAGCGTGCGCAGCAGGTAGGTCTTCGCCGGGTCCGCGCGCGGGAGCGTGCGGCCGCCGCACACGCGCACCATGGACGCCCCGCCGGGCGCGCCCGGAATGTGGGCGAGGTAGCGCGGTGCCCGCGGATCGGTGACGTCGAGGATCGACGTCCCGCTGGGCTCGTCCACGCCGGTGAGCGGGTTCGGCTGCACACCGCCGTGGTGGCCGACGTACGCGATGAAGCGCTCGCCCTGGCGATGGATCACGGGCTGGTACGCCGAGCGCGCCTGGAGGTCGTGGTGGCCGAGCAGGCGCATGTTCCGGGCCTCGCTCCGCGGCGACTGCGCGGCGCCCGGCACGGCGACGAGGAGGACGACGGCCACCATCGCGAGCGCGGCGCGGACGTCGGGCATCGGCGCCTCCGCGCTACTCCGTCGGGACCAGCTGGAGCCGGACCTGTCGCGTCGCGCCGTGGCGGGCGACCGTCAGCATCACGGTGCCGCCGACGCCTGCGGCCTCGAACGCGTCGCGCACGTCGTCCTCCGACCGGACGGTCTTGCCGTCCACCGCGACGATGCGGTCGCCCAGCAGCACGCGCCGCGAGCGCGTCATCTGGGCGCCCTGCAGCCCGGCGCGGCCGGCCGGCCCGTCGGCGGCCACGTCGGCCAGCGCGACGCCGTCGATCCCGAGCGCGGCGTTGAACCGCTCCGGGATGAAGGTCGCGCCGATGCCGGCCTGCACGACGCGGCCGCGCGCGATGAGCTGGGGCACGAGGCGCGTCACCGTGTCCACGGGCACGGCGAAGCCGATCCCTACCGAGGCGCCGTTCGGGCTGAAGATCGCCGTGTTCACGCCGATCAGCCGGCCCGAGGAGTCCAGCAGCGGACCGCCCGAGTTTCCGGGATTGATGGCGGCGTCGGTCTGGATCACGTCGCGGATACGGCGCCCGCTCGGCGAGCGCAGCTCGCGCCCGAGCGCGCTGACGACCCCGGTGGTCAGCGAGTGATCGAGGCCGAACGGGTTGCCGACGGCGAAGACGCGCTGGCCGACGACGAGCGTGCGCGAGACGCCGGGCACCAGCGGGCTCAGCCGCTCGCGAGGCGCCTTGATGCGCAGCACCGCCAGGTCCTTCTCCGGCGCCACGCCGACCACGCGCGCCTCCCACTCGGACTGGTCCGCGAGCGTCACGGAGAACGCGTCGCCCACCTGGATGACGTGGAAGTTCGTCACGATGTGGCCGTCGCGATCCCAGACGAAGCCGCTGCCGCTGCCCTGGGGAATCTGCTGGATGTCCAGCGTGAAGAGGTCGCGCCGCAGCGCCACGCTCGTGATGAACACCACCGACGGCCGCGCGCGGCGGAAGACCTCGATGGTCCGCCGCTCGTCGGGCGTGAAGCCGTCGGTGGGCCCGGCGGTGTCGGGACGCGACGTCGCGGTGCCCGGCGCCGAGAGCGCCAGGAGCAGCACGGCGAGGACGACGAACGGACGGCGGGGCACGGTGTCGATGCGCGAGATTGTGACCGCGATGCCGCAGGAGTTGCAAGCCCCCGCACAGTCGGCCGCCGGGCGGCGATCGGTCGGACCATCGAGATATTCACGCACTTGCAGCCGCGTGGCGTCACTAGCACGTCGGTTGCATCGCCTGCCCCTCGATGGCATACGACGAGGAGCTACAGGAGTACGTCGAGGACCCCCCGGACGAGCGCGAGAGCAGCCGCCGCCGCCTGCTCCTCATCATCCTCGGCGTGGCGTGCGTCGCCCTGGCCGTCTCCAACATCGTGCTCGCCACGCGCCTGATGGACCTGCGCGACCGGACCGCGGCGGCCGCGCGCGCCGCCGCCGCGCGCGTGCCGGGCGAAGCGCCGGCGCCGGAGCGCACGGATACCGAGCCGGCGTCGCCACCATCGGCGTCGATTCCCCAGGCCGCGCCGGTCACCGCCGCGCCCGAGCTCCCGGCGGGTCCGGCGCCGACGCCGCGCGCGCCCGTCGCCGAGCCGCCACCGGCAGTCGAGCCGGCGCCGGTCGCCGCGCCGCGACCGCCGGAGCCGCCGCCGGCT
>DASUPA010000069.1:0-13490 GCA_036276335.1 Candidatus Methylomirabilota bacterium
CCGTGGAGCACTCGCTGCTGGCGCGCAAGCGCCAGCTGCGCGAGCTCGAGGACGAGGTCCGGTGGCTGACCGCGCAGGTCGACGAGCGGCAGAGCGCGGCCGCCGCGCTGGCCGCCGAGGTCGGCACGCTGCGGGCGCGCAGCGGCGCGCTCGAGCAGGACGTCCAGACCCGACAGGCCGAGCGCGTGGCCAGCGAAAAGGACCTCGAGCAGTCGGTACGTGAGCACGAGCGCGTGCACCGGCATCTGGAGACGATCGCCACCGAGTCGCGGCAGGTCACCGTCGAGGCGGAGGAGACGACGGTGCTCCTCGGCCGCATCGAGCAGCACGTGGAGGCCGCGCGGGAGGCCGAGGGCCGGCACGAGGCAACGATGGCCTCGGCACGCGCGGCCATCGACGCCGCCCAGGCGCGCGAGACCGAGCTGATGAGCGAGCTGAGCGCCTGCCGCGTCGACGCCGCCTCGGTGAGCGAGCGGGCGGAGGCGCTGACGCGCGAGCTGGCCCGGCTCGAGGAGATGCACGCAGACTTCACCGACCGCATCGCGCAGGGCCGCCAGCGCCAGACGCAGCTCGCGGACCGCCGCGCCTGGCTGACCGACGAGCGGGAGCGGACCGACGCCGGCGCCCGCGACGTCGCCGTCGACCGCGACCGCCTGGAGGACGAGGCGCGTGCAGCAGGCGAGCGGCACCAGGCCCTGCTCGACGACCTCGCCGGGGTGGAGAGCGAGGCGCGCGGTGTGGCCTCGGAGCTCGCCGGCGTGACCCGCCGGGCGCACGACGTCGAGCTGAGGGCCACGGAGGGGCGCGTGCGCCGCGAAGAACTGGCGCAGGAGGCGTGGCGGACCTACGGCGTCGACGCCCAGGCGCTGCTGGCGCAGCACGATCCGGCCCGGGAGCTGGACGGCGTGCGCGAGCGACTGGCGGAGCTCGACACGAAGCTCTCGGCGATCGGGCCGGTGAACCTCGTCGCCGACGAGGAGTACCGGGAGCTGGACGAGCGGCTGACCTTCCTGCGCACGCAGCACGACGACCTCGTGGCCTCCATCAAGGACCTCGAGAAGGCGCTACGCGGCATGACGCGGACGGCGCAGGAGCGGTTCGCGCAGGCCTTCCAGGAGGTCAACGGCCACTTCGGCCGGATCTTCGAGCGCCTCTTCGAGGGCGGCCGCGCGGAGCTCCGGCTCGTGGAGGCCGAGGAGGGCGGCGACCCGCTCGACACCGGGGTGGAGCTCATGGCGCAGCCGCGGGGCAAGCGCCTGCAGGCGGTCTCGCTGATGTCGGGCGGCGAGCGGGCGCTGACGGGCCTGGCGCTGCTCTTCGCGATCTTCTACTTCCGCCCGAGCCCGTTCTGTGTCCTGGACGAGGTCGACGCGCCGCTCGACGACGCCAACATCCATCGCTTCCTGCGCGTGCTGCGCGAGCTCACCAGCCAGACGCAGTTCCTGGTGATCACGCACAACCGCAAGACGATGGAAGCTGCCGACGTCCTCTATGGTGTGACCATGGAGGAGCCCGGTCTCTCCAAGGTGGTGTCGGTCAATCTGGCGGCGGCGACCGCGCACGCCGGATGACATGAAACGGCTCGGGTTGCGCTAGACTCGTTACGCGGTATGGCTGCGGTCGGCGCGTATCTTCGCGAACTCCGGGTCAAGCGCGGGCTCTCGCTCGAGGACCTCGCCCGCACGACCCGCATCGCGCCCCGCTATCTCGAGGCTCTCGAGAGCGACAGCTTCAGCACCCTGCCGGCTCCCGTCTTCATCCGGGGATTCATCCGTGCCTACTGCCAGACGGTCGGCGCCTCTCCCGAGGAGGCGCTGGCGCGGTACGACGGGCGTGAGGCCCGCGAGGAGTCCGCGGCGCCGCCGGCCGGCCGGCGGACGACGGCGGGCCCCGTGGCGGCCACGACGATGGACGGCGAGCCGCGCGCGCGTAGTGCCATCCTCGTCAGCTTCGTGCTCCTGGTCATCCTCGGCGTGGCGCTCTTCGCGGTGGCGCTCGTGACGCAGCCGGCCCGTGAGCAGCGCGCGGAGCGCGCGGCGCCGCCGGTGGCCGAGCCGGCCGCGCCGGCGCCGCCGGTGGCGGCCATCACCCCGGCTCCAGACGTGCCGACCCGGCCCATTCCGGCGCCGGCTGCCAACCTTCCGCCCGCGAAGGCGCCGGAGCCGGCGCGAGCCGCGCCCGGTCCGACGCCCGCCGCGCTCGCACCGCCCGTCCCGGTCGCGCCCGCCGGCTCGCGCGCCTGGCTGCCCCAGGTGCAGAGCGCCACGACGGGGATCTCGACGCCCTACCGCCTCGTGGCGCGCGTGAGCGAGCCGACCTGGATCCGCGTCCGCACCGAGGACGGCCGGACGACGGAGGAGACCGTTCCGGCCGGCGCGATGCGCGAGTGGGTGTCGAACCGCCCGTTCGTCATCACCATCGGCAACGCCGGAGGCGTCAGCTTCGAGCTCAACGGCCGGTCGCTGCCCTCGTTCGGCGCCAGCGGCACGGTCATCTCCGGCCTGGTGCTCCCGCCCGAAGGAGGCCGTCCCCGGTAACGCCCTCCGGTCGTACACTGAGGCGCATGGGACTGTTCTCCGGTTTCAAGGAACGCCTCAGGGATGGCCTCAAGCGCTCGCAGGAATACCTGTCGAGCGGGCTGTCGAGCGTGCTCGAGCCCGACCGCCCGATCGACGACGCGCTCTACGAGGAGCTCGAGGAGGTCCTGATCGCCGCCGACCTCGGCGCGCCCATCGCCGCCGACTTCACCAACCGGGCGCGCGAGGAGGTGATGTTCGGCACCGTCACCCGGGCCGATCAGTTCCGCCCGCTCTTTCGCCGCTTTCTGGTCGACACGCTGACGCCGGCGGCGCAGCCGATCAGCCTCGAGGCACGGCCGAGCGTCGTGCTCATGCTGGGCGTCAACGGCGCCGGCAAGACCACCACGTGCGCGAAGCTGGCCGCCTCGCTCAAGGCGGACGGCAAGCAGGTGCTGCTCGCCGCCGCCGACACCTTCCGGGCCGCGGCCATCGAGCAGCTCGAGACGTGGGGCCAGCGCATCGGCGTCGAGGTGATCCGGCAGGCGTCGGGCTCCGACCCGGCCGCCGTCGTCTTCGACGCCGTCAAGGCCGCGCTGGCCCGGCAGGCCGACGCACTCGTGATCGACACGGCCGGCCGCCTCCACACCAAGACCAACCTCATGGACGAGCTGGCGAAGCTCAAGCGTGTGATCGAGCGCCAGTATCCGGGCGCCCCGCACGAGTCGCTCATGGTCCTGGACGCGCCGACCGGGCAGAACGGCTTCGCCCAGGCGCAGATGTTCCACGAGGCCATCGGCCTCACCGGCGTGTGCCTGACGAAGCTGGACGGCACGGCGAAGGGCGGTATCGTGGTCCGCATCGTGCGCGAGCTGAAGCTGCCCATCAAGCTGATCGGCGTCGGCGAGCGCGTCGAGGACCTCCAGACGTTCGATCCCGTCGCCTTCGTGGACGCGCTGGTCCCGGCGGCATGACGGACGAGACGTTCATGCGCCGGGCGCTCGCGCTGGCCGAGCGCGGGCGCGGGCTCACGTCGCCGAATCCGATGGTGGGCGCCGTCGTCGTGCGGCACGGCGAGAACGTCGGCGAGGGGTTTCACGTGCGGGCGGGCGCGCCGCACGCCGAGATCGAGGCGCTGCGGGCGGCCGGCGACCGCGCACGCGGCGCGACGCTCTACGCGACGCTCGAGCCGTGCAACCACCACGGTCGGACGCCGCCGTGCGCGCCCGCCGTGCTGGCGGCGGGCGTGGCCCGCGTGGTGGCCGCGGTCGCGGACCCCAACCCGTTCGTGGCAGGGGCGGGCGCGGACGCGCTGCGGGCGGCCGGCGTGCCGGTGGAGACCGGCTGCCTCGCCGACGAGGCGGCCGCGCAGAATCGCGTCTTCATGACGGCGATGCGCGAGCGCCGGCCGCACGTGACGCTGAAGGCCGGCATGACCGCCGACGGCAAGATCGCCGACGTGCACGGCGGCGCCCGGTGGATCACCGGCGAGCCGGCGCGGGCGGAGGCCCACCGCCAGCGCAGCGAGTCGGACGCGATCGTCGTGGGCATCACCACCGTGCTCCGCGACGATCCCGCGCTGACCGTGCGGCTCCCGCGGCCGTGGCCGCGCGAGCCGTATCGCGTGGTGCTCGACACGAGCGCGCGGACGCCGCCGGGCGCACGGCTGATCGCCGGCGCGACGCCCGCGTGCGCGATCATCGCGGTCGGCGACGATGCGCCGGCGGACCGCGTGGCCGCGCTCGAGACTGCGGGCGCCACGGTGCTGCGGTGCCCGGCGCGCGACGGCCGGGTGGCGCCCGACGCGGTGCTGGCCGCGCTGTTCGCGCGCGAGGTCCGGGCCGTCCTGCTCGAGGGAGGCGGCGAGGTGCACGGGGGGTTCCTCGACGCCGGGCTGGTGGACCGCGTGACGCTCTTCGTCGCCCCGCTGCTGCTCGGCGGTCGCGAGGCGCCGACGGTCGTCGGCGGAGCCGGTCGCGAGCTCAAGTCCGCGGTGCGGCTGGGACCGATGACGGTCCGGCACGTCGGCGCCGATCTGCTGATCGAGGCGGACGTCGCCCGGGAGGCGCGCTAGCGTGTTCACCGGCATCGTCGAGGAGGTCGGGACGGTACGCGAGGTCGCCCGCAAGGGCGAGGTCACCCGGCTCGCCGTCGGCGCGCGCGTGGCGTGCGAGGGGAGCGAGCCCGGCGCCAGCGTCGCGGTCAACGGCGTCTGCCTCACGGTGGTGGCCCGGGCGCCGGGCGAGCTCGTGTTCGAGCTGGGGCCCGAGACGCTGGCCCGCACGGCGCTCGGGTGGCTGGCGGCCGGCGGCCGCGTCAACCTCGAGCGGCCGCTGCGGCTCGGCGGCGCGCTGGGCGGCCATCTTGTGCTCGGCCACGTGGACGGGATCGGGACAGTGGAGGCCGTAACCCGTGTAGAATCGACCGCACGGGTGCGGATCGCGCTGGGCGATCCGGCCCTGGCGCCGCTGCTGATCCCGCAGGGCTCGGTGGCGGTGGACGGTGTGAGCCTCACCGTGGCCGCCCTGGCCGGGACGACCTTCGAGGTGATGCTCATCCCGCACACACTGGCGGCCACGACGCTGGACGCGCTCGGCGCCGGGCAGGCGGTCAACATCGAGACCGACGTGATCGGCAAGTACGTCGTCCGATCGCTCGCGCTCAGGGGGGCCACATGAGCGGCTTCGCGACCATCGAGGAAGCAATCGAGGAGATCCGCGAGGGTCGGATCCTCGTCGTGGTGGACGACGAGGACCGCGAGAACGAAGGCGACCTCGTCATGGCGGCCGACAAGGTGACGCCGGAGGCCGTCAACTTCATGGTCACCCACGCGCGCGGCCTCATGTGCGTGCCGATGCTGGGCGAGCGGCTGGACGCGCTCCGGCTCGGCATGATGGTGACCGAGAACACGGCGCCGATGGCCACGGCGTTCACCATCAGCGTCGACGCGCGCCGCGGCGTGACCACGGGCATCTCCGCCTACGATCGCGCGGTCACCATCCGCACTCTCGTCGACCCCCAGATGACCGCGGCAGACCTCGTGGCCCCCGGCCACATGTTCCCGCTCCGCGCCATGGAGGGCGGCGTGCTGCGCCGCGCCGGGCACACGGAGGCCGCCGTCGACCTCGCCCGCCTCGCGGGCTGCTATCCCGCCGGCGTGATCTGCGAGGTGCTCGACGACAGCGGCAACATGGCGCGGCTTCCGCAGCTCCTGGAGCTCGCCCGGCGCCACCGGCTCAAGGTCATCACGATCAAGGACCTCATCGAGTACCGGACGCAGAAGGAGAAGCTCGTCCGCCGCGTCGCCAGCACGCGGCTGCCGACGGATTTCGGCGAGTTCACCGCCATCGCCTACGAGGCCACGGTGTACAGCCGCATCCACTTCGCGCTCGTCATGGGGCCGGTGGCGGGGGAGGAGCCCGTGCTCGTCCGGATGCACTCGGAGTGCCTCACGGGCGACGTCTTCCACTCGCTGCGCTGCGACTGCGGACCGCAGCTGAGCCTCGCGCTGTCGATGATCCAGAAGGCGGGCCGGGGCGTCGTCGTCTACCTGCGCCAGGAAGGGCGGGGCATCGGCCTCCACAACAAGATTCGCGCCTACGAGCTGCAGGATCAGGGCAAGGACACCGTCGAGGCCAACCAGGCGCTCGGGTTCAAGGCCGACCTCCGGGACTACGGCATCGGCGCGCAGATCCTCGTCGACCTCGGGCTGAAGAACCTCCGGCTGATCACGAACAACCCCGCCAAGCGGGCGGGGCTCGAGGGCTACGGCCTCACGGTGCTGGAGCGCGTCCCCGTGGAGGTCCCGGCGAACCCCGAGAACCGGAAGTACCTCAGCACGAAGCGCGACAAGCTCGGGCACCTGCTCTCGTCGCTGCCCGACTGAGATGGCCGGCCGCGCCCCGTCCCCCCGCCGGAGCGCGCGGCCGCGCGCCGGGGCCCGCTTCGCCGTCGTCGCCGCGCGGTTCAACGAGCCGATCACCAAGCGCCTGCTCGACGGCGCCCTGCGCGCGCTCGGGGCCGGCGGCGTCGCCGGGTCCGCCGTGGACGTGCAGTGGGTCCCCGGCGCCTTCGAGCTGGCGCAGGCCGCCGCCCACCTGGCGCGCACGGGGCGCTACGCCGGCATCGTCTGCGTCGGCTGCGTGATCCGCGGGCAGACGCCGCACTTCGACTTCGTGGCCGGCCAGGCGGCGGCCGGCATCCAGCGCGTCGGCCTGGACACCGGCGTGCCGACGACGTTCGGGGTCGTCACCGCGCTCACCGAGGCGCAGGCCTGGGAGCGGGCCGGCGGGGACGTGGGGAACCGGGGCGCCGAGGCCGCCGAGGCCTCGCTCGAGATGGCGTCGTTCGTCCAGGGGATGGGCGCGACGGCCGGCCCCGCGGGCGGCGCGGCGCCGCCGGCGCCTCGCCGGGCGCGGGGCACGCGGCGCGTCCGCCGCGGCGGCCGGTAACGGGGCGGCATGGCGGGCAAGCGACGCAAGGCGCGCGAGATCGCGCTCCAGTTCCTGTATCAGCTGGAGCAGAACGCCGCCACCGATCCGAGCCCGTACGAGGCCGACTTCTGGCAGCGGCACCCGGTGGACGAGGAGCTGCGCGCCTTCGCGTCCGCGCTCGTGCACGGCGCCAAGCGCCAGCAGGCGCAGATCGACGCGCGCATCGCGGCGTCCGCGGAGCACTGGGACCTCGACCGGATGGCCGTCGTCGACCGCAACATCCTGCGCCTGGCGGTCTACGAGCTGCTGTTCGAGCCCGACGTGCCGGCCAAGGTGGCCATCAACGAGGCGATCGAGATCGCCAAGAAGTTCGGGACCGCGGAGTCGAGCCGCTTCATCAACGGAGTCCTGGACCGGATCCACAAGGAATTGCGCCCGGCCTCCTGACCGCGTGAAGTACGCGATCCTCTCGGACGTTCACGGCAATCTCGAAGCGCTGCGCGCCGTCCTCGACGACGCCGCCGGTCGCGCCGATGCCGTGCTGTGCCTCGGCGACGCCGTCGGCTACGGCGCGGATCCCGCCGCGTGCATCGAGCTGCTGGCGACGCGCGCGCGGGGGTTCGTGGCCGGCAACCACGAGTACGGCGTCGCCGACCGACTCGACCTCGGCTGGTTCAACCGCTGGGCGCGCGCGGCGGCCGAGTGGACGCGCGAGCGCCTGGACGACGACCACCGCGCCTGGCTCGCGGCGCTTCCGCTGACGCTGGAGATCGGCGATGCCACCCTGGTGCACGCCTCGCCCGCGCAGCCCGACGAGTGGGATTACCTGGTGACGGCGGAGGACGGGTGGGGCGCCTTCGCGCACTTCGCCACGCGCTGGTGCTTCGTGGGGCACTCGCACGTGCCGGGCGTGTGGTCGCTCGGCTCGTCCGGGCCGGAGCACGAGCCCGCGCCGGGCCACGTGGTGAGCGAGCGGGGACGGCGCTACATCGTCAACGTCGGCAGCGTGGGACAGCCGCGCGATCGCGACCCGCGCGCGGCGTACGGGCTCTGGGACGTCGAGGCCGGACGCGTCGAGATCCGCCGCGTCGCGTACGACGTGGCCACCGCGCGGCGCAAGATCGAGGCGGCGGGGCTGCCGCGCTTCCTCGCCGATCGCCTCGTGGTGGGCGCATGACCGGCTGGCGCACGCTCGGCCGCTACGCGGCGATCCTGGCCGTGGCGGGGTTCCTGCTCGCGCTGGCCTTTCCGCGCACGGACTGGTCGCTGACCCCCTGGCTCGTGGTCACGCCGCTGCTGATCGTGGCCCTCCTCACGCCCCCGCGCGTGGCGTTCGGGTGGGGGCTGCTGTACGGCGTGGTCTTCTTCCTGGTCCTCCTGCGCTGGCTGAACTTCACGTTCCGTGTCTACAGCAACATTCCGGGCCCGCTCGTGTTCCTGCCCACCGTGCTGCTCGCGGCGTACTGCGCGTTCTGGATCGGCGGCGTCGCCTGGGCGGTGTCGCGGGTGGCGGCGCGCCGGTCGGTGACCTGGGCGCTGGCGGTCGCGCCGTTCTTCTGGATCGCCGGCGAGTGGGTGCGCGGCCATCTCTTCGGCGGCTTTCCGTGGGGGACGATCGGGTACTCGCAGTACCTGAACCTGGAAGTCATCCAGATCGCCGAGCTGGCCGGTGTGCACGGCGTGTCGCTCCTCATCCTGGCCGTGAACGCGGCGCTCGCAGGATGCCTGGTGCTGACGTGGCGCCGGGCGGTCGCCGGCGCCGCCATCGCGGCCGCGCTCGTGACCGCCACGCTGGCGTTCGGCACCGCGCGGCTGAAGGAGGCGCCGCCCTCGGATGCGACGGCGCGGGTGACGCTCATGCAGCCGTCCATCGAGCAGCCTCTGAAGTGGGAGCCCCGCCACACCCGCGAGACCCTGGCCATCTACTTCGCGCTCACGCGGCAGGCGGCGGGGGAGCGGGCGGAGCTCATCGTCTGGCCGGAGACCGCCTCGCCCACGATCCTGCGCCAGGATCCTGACCTCGTCGCCTCGCTCACGGCCACCGCCGCGGACCTCGGCGCGCCCCTGCTGATCGGATCGATCGACGCCGCCGGGAACCCGCCGCGGTTCCGTAACACCGCATTCGTGCTGAGCGATCAGGGCATCGTCGGCAGGTATGATAAGATCCATCTCGTTCCGTTTGGGGAGTTCATTCCGCTGTCGGGAGTGATCGGTTTCATCCGGGGCTGGGCCGAGTTCATTTCCGAACTGGAGCCCGGCACCCGCACCGTCGTGTTCCAGGGCCCGCCAGCCCCGTACGGCGTGGTGATCTGTTACGAGGGCATCTTCCCCGACTTGTTCCGGAGCTTCGTGAGGGATGGCGCGCGGCTGATGGTCAACATGACGAACGACGGCTGGTTCGGCCGCACGAGCGGCCCGGAGCAGCACCTCAGCATGTACCCCTTCCGCGCCGTCGAGCATCGCCTCTCCGTCGTCCGCGCGGCCAACACGGGCGTCTCGGCGTTCATCGCCCCCACGGGCCAGATCGTGCGCCGCATGAACCTCTTCCAGCGCGGCCTGCTCACCGAGGACGTCCCGCTGCGCGTCGGCAAGACGCTCTACACCCGGCTCGGCGACTGGCCGGGCCTCCTGTCTCTGGCCATCTCCGCCGCCGCGATCGCCGCGACGCGCCTGCGGCGTTCGTCCGAGGCGACGTAGATGCTCGGCGATCTCAAGCGCGAGGTCGGCGAGCTGACGCGCCGCGTGGACGAGCTCCGGGGGCATCTTTGACGTGCCCGGCAAGGAGCGCCGCCTGGCCGCCATCGACACGGAGATGGCGGCGCCGACGTTCTGGGACGACAACCGCCGCGCCCAGGAGCTGATCCGCGAGCGCACCGAGCTGTCGCGGACGGTGGGCCGGCTCGCCGAGCTCGCGACCCAGGCCTCCGATCTCACGGTGATGCTGGAGCTCGCCGCCGAGGCCGGCGACGACGGCAGCCTGGACACCGAGATCGCCGAGGGGGTGGCGCGGTTGACGAAGGGGCTCGACGAGTTCGAGCTCAAGATCATGCTGTCGTCGCCCCACGATAGCAAGGCCGCGATCCTCTCCATCCATCCCGGCGCCGGCGGCACGGAGTCGCAGGACTGGGCGCAGATGCTGATGCGCATGTACCTCCGGTGGTGCGAGCGGGCGGGCTACAAGGCGGAGGTCGTGGACCTGCTGCCGGGGGAAGAGGCCGGGATCAAGTCCGCCACGATCGAGGTCACCGGCGAGTACGCGTACGGCTACCTGAAGGGCGAAGCCGGCGTGCACCGGCTCATCCGCATCTCGCCCTTCGACGCCTCCAGCCGGCGGCAGACCAGCTTCGCCTCCGTGTCGGTCACGCCGGAGGTCGACGACGTCGAGGTGTCCATCCGGGACGACGAGATCCGCGTGGACGTCTTCCGGGCCTCCGGGCCCGGCGGGCAGGGGGTCAACACCGCCGACTCCGCGGTCCGGATCACGCACCTGCCCACGAACATCGTCGTGCAGTGCCAGAACGAGCGCTCGCAGCTCCGCAACCGTGACACGGCGCTGCGCATTCTCAAGGCGCGGCTGTTCGAGCTCGCCGAGCGCAGGCAGAAGGAAGAGCTGTCGCAGCTGACCGGGCACAAGAAGGAGATCGCCTTCGGCAGCCAGATCCGCTCCTACACGTTCCATCCCGAGCAGCGGATCAAGGACCACCGCACCGGGGTGGAGATCGGCAATGTCGAGGCGGTGATGGACGGCGAGCTGGACGAGTTCATCAAGGCCTATCTCATGTGGGCGCGGGGCAAGGCGTGAGCGAGCGCGACGAGAACGACCTCGTCCGGCAGCGCCGGGAAAAGCTCGAGGCGCTGCGCGCGCGGGGCGTGGAGCCGTTCGGCACGCGGTTCCCGGTGACGCACTGGGCCCAGGGGCTCGCCGAGCGGCTCGGGACGGCCACCGACGACGAGCTGAAGGCGTTCGGGCCGGTCAGCCTGGCCGGCCGGCTCGTGGCCATGCGCGACCACGGCAAGACGGCGTTCGCGCACCTCATGGACCGCACCGGCCGCATCCAGCTCTACGCGCGCAGCGACCAGCTCGGCGACGACTTCGCGTCGTTCACGGCGCTCGATGTCGGCGACTTCATCGGCGTGACCGGCGAGATGTTCCGGACGCGCACCGGTCAGCTGACGGTGGCCGTCAAGAGCCTCACGTTCCTGTCGAAGTCGCTGCGGCCGCTGCCCGAGAAGTGGCACGGGCTCAAGGACGTGGAGACGCGGTACCGGCAGCGATACGTGGACCTCGTGGTCAACCCGGAGGTCCGCGAGATCTTCCTGCTGCGCAGCCGCATCGTGGCCGCCCTGCGCGCCTTCCTGGACGCGCGCGGATTCCTGGAGGTCGAGACGCCGATGATGCAGCCGATTCCCGGCGGCGCCATCGCGCGGCCGTTCAAGACCCACCACAACGCACTCGGCATGGACCTGTACCTTCGGATCGCGCCCGAGCTCTACCTGAAGCGCCTGGTCGTCGGGGGCTTCGAGCGCGTGTACGAGATCAACCGCAACTTCCGGAACGAGGGCGTGTCGACGCAGCACAATCCCGAGTTCACGATGCTCGAGTTCTACCAGGCGTACGCCGACTACCAGGATCTGATGGAGCTGACGGAGGAGCTCTTCACCGAGCTGGCGCAGTCGCTGCTCGGTCGACTGACGCTGACGTGGGGCGAGCACGAGATCGACCTGGCGCGCCCCTGGCGGCGGCTCCCGTTCTTCCAGGGGCTCTCCGAGGCGCTCGGGATGGCGGTGACGCCGCAGACGGACGCGGCCGCGATCGCCCGCGCGGCGGCGCAGAAGGGGATCCAGAGCAAGCCCGGCGCCGCCTGGCTCGTGTGGAAGGAGGTCTTCGAGGAGCTGGTCGAGCCCACCCTGGTCCAGCCCACGTTCGTGACCGACTTCCCGATCGAGCTCTCGCCGCTCGCCAAGAAGAAGCGGGAGAACCCGCTGCTCGTCGACCGGTTCGAGCTCTTCATCGGCCGGCGGGAGCTGGCGAACGCCTACAGCGAGCTAAACGACCCCATCGACCAGCTCGCGCGCTTTCGCGAGCAGGCCGCCCTCCAGGCCC
Source organism: Candidatus Methylomirabilota bacterium (assembly GCA_036276335.1). Taxonomy (GTDB): domain Bacteria; phylum Methylomirabilota; class Methylomirabilia; order Rokubacteriales; family CSP1-6; genus AR12. Next base: position 12,054 of record DASUPA010000069.1, read on the forward strand.
GCGGCGACGACGAGGCGCACTGGCTCGACGAGGACTACGTCCGCGCGCTCGAGTACGGGATGCCGCCGGCGGCCGGCGAGGGCATCGGCATCGATCGCCTGGTCATGCTGTTCGCCAACCAGCCGTCGATCCGCGAGGTCATCCTGTTCCCCCACCTGCGGCCGGAGGGCGGCGGTCCGTGAGAGGCGGGCTGCCGGTCGAGCTCTTCCTCGGCCTGCGCTACCTGCGCTCCCGCGGGAGCCGCACCAACCTCTCGCTGTTCGTCTGGATCGGCGTGGGCGGCGTGTTCCTCGGCGTGGCGGCGCTCATCGTCGTCCTCGCGGTCATGACCGGGTTCCAGGATGGCATCCGCGACCGCATCATCTCCGCGAATCCGCACCTGCTCGTGTTCCAGAGCGGCAGCGGCGGGCTCACCGACGCGGAGGCCGTGGCCGGCCGGGTGAAGGAGGTGGCCGGCGTGCGCTCGGCCACGCCGTTCGTCCTGCAGCAGGCGCTGTTCACGAGCCCGTCGGGCGAGGCGCACGGCGGTCTCGTCCGCGGGGTGGATCTGGAGGCGGCGACCGTGCGGGAGGATCTCCGCTCGCAGCTCCGCGGCGGCAGCCTCGACCCCCTCGTGAGCGGCGAGGCCGCCATCCTGCTGGGCGTCGAGCTGGCGCGCCTCCTGGGCGTCGCGCCCGGCGACGCCGTCACGGTTATCTCGCCGAAGGGCGCGCTGACGGCCGTCGGCATGGTGCCGAAGATGCGGCGCTACACGCTCGCGGGCACGATCGAGGCCGGGATGTACGAGTACGACGCGTCGGTCGCGTACCTGAGCCTGGCCGCCGCCAAGGACTTCGCCGGCCTCGCGGGGGCGACCGGGATCGAGGTGAAGCTGGACGATCCGTTCGACGCCAAGCGCGTGGGGCGGGCGGTCCTGACCCGGCTCGGCTACCCGTTCTGGGTGCGCGACTGGATGGACATGAACCGGAACCTTTTCGCCGCGCTCCAGCTCGAGAAGCTCGCGCTGTTCGTCATCGTGACGATCATCGTCCTGGTGGCCGCGTTCGCCATCATCGGCCATCTCGTGCTTCTCGTGGCCGAGAAGCGCAAGGAGATCGGCATCCTGAAGGCCATCGGCGCGACGGCGCCGTCCATCACCGCCGTGTTCTTCTCCGTCGGCATGACGATCGGCGTCGTGGGCACGCTCGCCGGCAGCGTGGTCGGCCTCGGCATCATCTGGGTCCAGAACACCTACAAGATCATCAAGCTCGCCGGCGACGTCTACCAGATCGACTACCTGCCGATGAAGCTCTCCCCCGGCGACTTCGCGCTCATCATCAGCGCCACGCTCCTCCTGTCGTTCCTCGCCAGCGTCATCCCCGCCCGCCGCGCCGGCGCCCTCACCCCGGTGGATGTTCTGAGATATGAGTGAGCGGGCCGAGCCCCTGCTGCAGGGCG
>DASUPA010000070.1:0-2541 GCA_036276335.1 Candidatus Methylomirabilota bacterium
CCAGCGACCGATGAACGTGGACCGCCTGCACACGGCGATCCGCCACTGTCCGAAGCCCGTGATCGCCATGGTGAACGGCTTCGCCATCGGCGGGGGCCACGTGCTCCACGTCCTGTGCGACCTCTCCATCGCGGCCGACACGGCCGTCTTCGGCCAGACCGGCCCCCGCGTGGGCAGCGTCGACGCGGGCCACGGCACCGGCTACCTGGCGCGCGTCGTGGGCGAGAAGAAGGCGCGTGAGATCTGGTACCTCTGCCGCCAGTACTCGGCGCAGGACGCGCTCGCGATGGGGCTCGTCAACAAGGTGGTCCCCGCCCGGGAGCTGCGCGCGGAGGTCGAGCAGTGGTGCCGCGAGCTGCTCGACAAGAGCCCGACCGCGCTCGCGCTGGCCAAGCAGTCCTTCAACATCGACTCCGAGCCGCGGGCCGGCGTCGCCGAGTTCGCGACCACCGCGCTCAACCTCTACTACAAGACCGAGGAGGCGCTGGAGGGGCGGAACGCCTTCGTCGAGAAGCGGCCGGTCGACTTCAAGAAGTTCCGGACGTAGCGATGGCGCCGGTCGACACGCTCGTCAGCGCCGAGCGCGCGCGCGAGTGGAGGGCGCGCGGGCTCTGGCGCGACGAGACGCTGGAGGGCTATCTCGACCGGTGGGCGACGCGACGGCCCGACGCCACGGCCATGGTGGACGGCGCGGGCCGCTGCACCTGGGCCGAGCTGGCGCGGGCCGTGGAGCGCGTGGCCCACGGGCTCGCCGCCCACGGCGTGACGCCGGGGCGGGTGATCGCCTGCCAGCTGCCGAACTGGAGCGAGTTCGTCCTCGTCCTGCTCGCGGCCGGCCGGCTGGGCGCCGTCGTCAACCCGATCCCGCCGATCTACCGCGCGCACGAGCTGCGCTTCATGCTGACGCGGCTCGAGGCCGCCGTGGTCGTCGTTCCCGGCGTGTTCCGCGGCTTCGACCATGCGGCCATGCTGGCGGCGCTCCGGCCCGAGGCCCCGAGCGTCGAGCACGTCTTCGTCGCGCGCGGCACGCCGCCGGCCGGCATGCAGCCGTTCACCGCGCTCACCGACACCGCGTGGGAGGCGCGCGCGGGGCGGCGCGGCCTGCCCGGCACCGACCCGGACGCGGTGCACGAGGTCATCTTCACCTCGGGGACCACGGGCGAGCCGAAGGGCGTCATGCACACGCCGAACACCGTGCTCGCCAGCGTGTGGCCGGTGCTCGAGCGGCTCGACCTGTCGGAGCGTGACGTGATCCTCATGGCGTCCACCTTCGCCCACCAGACCGGCTACCTCTACGGCGTCTGCACGACGCTCGTGCTGGGCGCCACCGGCGTGTGGCTCGACGTCTGGAGCGCGGAGACGGCGGCGCAGCTCGTGGAGCGCGAGCGCGTCACATTCACCATGGGGGCCACGCCGTTCCTGCGCGACCTGACCTCCGTGCCCGGCCGTCACGACCTCTCCTCGCTCCGCGTCTTCATCTCGGCCGGGGCGCCGATCCCGCGCCCGCTCGTGGCCGACGCCCGCGCGCGGCTGGGCTGTGCGATCTCCCCGGGGTGGGGCATGACCGAGAACGGCCTGGTGACGTGCGTCGGCCCGCGGGACCCGCAGGCGAAGGTCCTCGCCACCGACGGCGCACCCGTGCCCGGCATGGAGCTCGCCGTCGTCGACGCCGAGGGGCGATCGCTGCCGGCGGACACCGAGGGCGACCTGCTCGTACGCGGCGCCTCCCAGTTCGTCGGCTACTACAGGCGGCCGGACTTCACCCGCGAGTCGCACACCGCCGACGGCTGGTTCCGCACCGGCGACCGCGCCCGGATCGACGCCGACGGCTACCTGTCGATCACCGGGCGCACCAAGGACCTCATCATCCGCGGGGGCGAGAACATCCCGGTCGCCGAGGTGGAGAGCCTGCTCTTCACGCATCCGGGCGTGGCCGCCGTCGCCGTCGTCGGCATGCCGGACGCGCGCCTCGGCGAGCGGGCCTGCGCCTTCGTCGTGCCGAAGCCCGGCGCGGCGCTCACGCTCGCCGAGCTGGTGGCGTGGCTCGATCGCCACCAGCTCGCGCGGCAGAAGTTCCCGGAGCGCCTGGAGCTGGTCGACGAGTTCCCGATGACCCCGAGCGGCAAGGTGCAGAAGTACCGGCTGCGGCAGCTCATCGCCGACCGCCTGGCCCGCGAGGCGGACGGGGCGGGCTGACGTGGAAACCTGTCGCCCGCTCGCGGGCCGGGTGGCGCTGGTGACCGGCGCCGGGCGCGGCCTCGGTGTGGCCATCGCCGAGGCGCTGGCCGGCGCCGGCGCCGCGGTGGCGTGCGCCGCGCGCGCGCCCGCCGCGGGGCAGGCCACCGCGGACGCGATCCGGGGCCGTGGCGGCAAGGCGGTCGCCGTCGCGCTCGACGTGACGCGGAGCGAGGCGGTGACCGCGGCGGTGGCGGAGACGGCGCGCGTGCTGGGCGACGTCGACGTCCTGGTGAACAACGCCGGCGTCGTGCTCGACCGGCCGACGCTGGAGGTGAGCGACGCCGACTGGGACACGGTGCTGAC
>DASUPA010000071.1:0-4370 GCA_036276335.1 Candidatus Methylomirabilota bacterium
CGGCTCCACCGCGCACGGCGCCGGCCGGACGATGTCGCGCGCCCAGGCCAAGCGCCGCGTCTGGGGCGAGGCGCTGATGCGCACGATGGCCGAACGGGGCATCGTCGTGCGGGCCGCGTCGCCCGCCGGCGTCGCGGAGGAGGCGGGCTTCGCCTACAAGGACCTCGCCGAGGTGGTCGACACCGTGCACCGGCTCGACATCTCCCGCCGCGTCGTCTCCCTGAAGCCGATCGGCAACATCAAGGGCTGACTGGAGGCTCTCATGCGACATCCGAAGCGGACGATCACGCGGGCGGTGCGCACGCGCCGGCCCCTCCATCCCGGTCGCGAGGCCGACGAGCTCGAGGCGATGACGTGGCCCCAGTCCCTGCGGGTGGCCGATTGCATGACCCGGGGCGTCACGACCGTCCGGGCGGACGCGCTCGCCCGCGGTGCGGCCGAGATCATGCGGACGCGCCGCATCCGGCACCTGCCGGTCGTGAACGGCGACCGGGGGCTGGTCGGGATCGTCACCGACCGGGATCTCCGTCAGGTGCTCTTCGATCCGGTCGTGCAGGCGCGGGCCGGACGTCTGGCCGATCGCCTCAAGGCGATGACGGTCGGCGACGTCATGACACGCGCCGTGGTGACGGCGCGACCCGAGATGCCGCTCGCCGAGGCTGCCCGCCTGATGCACGAGGGCAAGATCGGCGCGCTCCCCGTCGTGGCGAGCGGCCGCGTCGTCGGCATCCTGAGCGAGATCGACGTGCTGAAGACGTTCGCCCGCGCCCTCCGGCAGGAGTTCGCCAAGCCCGAGCGCTGGGCGCTGGCATTCCAATGAGCGCGCGCGCCCGGTCGGCGGGGCGCCCGGCTCACGAGCCACCGGCATGGATCGCGAGCGTGCCCGTCCGGGACTGGATGCAGCAGCCGGTGCTCACCATCGACGCCGGCGCGCGGGTGGACGACGCCGTGCGTCTCATGCGGGAGCGCGGCGTGCGGCATCTTCCCGTGCTCGACGCCGACGAGCGGCTCGTCGGCATCGCGACCGATCGCGATCTGCGCCAGGTGCTCTTCGACGTGGCGCTCGGCGGGGCCGACGACGCCGGCGAGGGCGGCGCTCGCCCCGTCCGCGAGGTGATGACCTGGGGCGTGGTGACGGTGACACCGGCCACCGAGCTGCGCGAGGCGGTCGCCGTCATGCGTGAACGCCGGCTCGGCGCGCTGCCGGTCGTCGACGCGGCGGGCCGCGTGGTGGGCATCCTCACCGAACGCGATCTGCTCCGGGCCCTTCAGACGCTGTTGCGCGAGCGCGTCGTGCATCCTCGCCCGGCGGCGGCGACGGCGACAGCGGGCGTCTATGATCCGGGTATCGCCACCGTCGGCGACGGCGATCCGTGGCAGAACTGAGACGTCATGAGCCTGTGTAGCGTGTGCGGGATCCGGCTCGGAGGTGACGCGAGCCTCTGCGCGCACCACGACGTGCCCGCACACGGCTGGGCCGCCGAGAACCGGATCATGTGCGACCTGCTCCACCGCGGCATCGCCCCGCCGCGCCTGCCCCCGCGTGCGCGCTGCGACGACGTCGTCATGGCGGCGGACGCGGCGTGAGGGCGGCGCGGCGTCCTAGCCGGGCGAGACGCCCGTGACGTGCTCCGCGAGCAGGGGCGCCACCGGCAGGACGGAGATGGGCTTCGAGGCCAGCCACTCGCGCAGGGGCGTGCTGTCCGTGCAGTACACGCGCGTGACGCCCAGCGCCCACAGCCGTTCCCACGCGGCGCCGGTGAACAGGCCATGGGTCGTCATCACCACCAGCGCGCGCGCGCCCGCGCGACCGAGCGTCTCGGCGGCCGACACGAGGGTCGCGCCCGTGTCGAGGATGTCGTCGACGAGGACGACCTCGTCGGCGACGGTGCCGTGGAGCACCGAGTGGCGGACGCCGTCGGCCGTCCGGGTCTTCGTCAGGTACGCCAGCGGCCGGCGGATGCCCGCCGCGCGGCGCACGGCCTCGCAGCGTTCGAGCGCCCCCTCGTCGGGCGCGACGACCACGGGATCCGTCAGCGCGAGCTTGGCGAGCTCCGCCGCGAACAGCGGAGCCGGCGACAGGGACGTGACGGGCACCGGGAACAGCTGATGGATGAGGGCGGAATGGACGTCGATCGCAATGACGGCGTCGACGCCGGAGGCATGCAGCATCGCCCCCAGCCACGCCGCCGCTCGACTCTTGCGGGGCTCGGCACGGTCGTGGCGCGCGTATCCGAGGTACGGCAGGAGCGCGGTGACCCGCTGAGCGCCCTCCTTCTTCAGCGTGTGGCTGAGGAGCAGCGTCGACAGCAGGTGCTCGTCGGGCGGGGCCACCGCGCCAAGGACGATGCAGCTCGCGCCGGCGGGCGCGGTCTGGACCTCGAGGTGGATCTCACCGTTCGCGAATCGGTCGATCGTCGCCTTGCCTTCCTCGATGCCCGTGAGCTGGTGCAGGGCCGAGGCAAGCCGGCGGTGAACGGGAAGACTGTACAGGAGCGTCATTGCCATGGTCCTCCGGCCTCACGAGGATGCAGACGGCCTGCCATGGCCGTTTCGCCCGCCCCCCTCTGGGGTGACGGCGCCCGCAGTGGGGTATTCGCGCCTCGCCCCACCCGCGCAGGGCCTCCACGCAAGCAGCTGATTTCGCGCGCGTGCCCGCTGGCATCCGGGTTGCGGAGGAGGCCGCCATGACCGAGCTGACGGCGGCTGGCGCATGACCCTCGCCGGCGTGCCCTTCGCAGACGACTGGGCCCGGCGAAGATCCTCCGCGTGCACGACGCGACGCTCGGGCTCGACGCGGCGCTCGTCGTGGACAACGTCGCCCGTGGACCGTCGATCGGCGGACTGCGTATGGCCCCCGACGTGAGCGTCGAGGAGTGCGCCCGGCTCGCACGGGCGATGACGCTGAAGAACGCGGCGGCCGGGCTGCCGCACGGGGGCGGCAAGTCGGTGCTCCGCGGAGATCCACGGATGCCGCCGGGCGACAAGGAGCGCCTGATCCGCGCGTTCGCGCACGCGGTGCGCCACGAGGACGATTACATCTTCGGTCCCGACATGGGCACCGACGAGACGTGCATGGCGTGGGTGATGGATGAGATCGGGCGGGCCGTCGGGCTGCCGCCCGCGCTGGGCGGGATCCCGCTCGACGAGATCGGCGCGACGGGCTGGGGGCTCCGGCACGCCGCGGAGGTCGCGGCCGCGCACTGCGGCTTCGACCTCCGCGGCGCGCGTGTCGCGATCCAGGGCTTCGGTGCCGTCGGCAAGCACACCGCCCGCTTCCTCGCGGCGTGCGGCGCCGTGCTGGTCGCGGCCTCGGACTCCACGGGCGCGGTCCGCGAGGCGGCGGGCCTCGACGTGACCCGGCTCATCGCCCTGAAGAACGCCGGGACGTCCGTCGGGGACTACGAGGGCGGCCAGCGGCTCGAGCGCGACGCGCTCCTCGACGTCGAGTGCGATATCTGGATCCCGGCCGCGCGTCCGGACGTCGTCCGCGAGGACAACGTCGGCCGGCTGAAGACGCGACTCGTGCTCGAGGGAGCGAACATTCCTGTCACGCCCGACGCCGAGCGGGCGCTGCACGAGCGCGGCGTGCTCGTCATCCCGGATTTCATCGCGAACGCGGGCGGGGTGATCTGCGCGGCGATGGAGTACCGCGGCGCGACGCAGGCGGCCGCCTTCACGGCCATCGAGGAGAAGATCCGCGGGAACACGACCGCGGTCCTCGACGTCGTCCGCGGCCGGCGCATCTCGCCTCGCGAGGCCGCGCTCGAGGTGGCCGTCACCCAGGTGAGGCGGGCGATGACCTATCGCCGCTTCTCGACGCTCTAGATCATGGCGGCCTGGTGCTCGACGGTGCCGATCGATGAGTGACGCGGGGGAGGGCCGGAGCGTGGCGCTGGACGCGCTGCTGCCGCCCGAGATGGCGCGCCGCGCCGAGGAGCTCGGTGTCGCCAAGGCCTCGATGGACGGCGGCCGGCTTTTCGTGCTCGCCGTCCTCGCCGGCGTCTTCATCGCCCTGGGCGCGATCTTCTCGACGGTGGCGCTCACGGCGGCGGGCGACGCGCCGTGGGGCGCGACGCGCGTGCTCGCGGGCGTCGTCTTCAGCGTGGGGCTCGTGCTTGTCGTGGTGGGGGGGGCGGAGCTCTTCACCGGAAACAACCTGATCGTCATGGCCTGGGCGGGCCGGCGCGTCGACACGCGCGCCCTGCTCCGCAACTGGGCGATCGTCTACGCGGGGAACTTCGCCGGTGCGCTGGCGGTGGCACTCACCGCTTACGTCGCGCGCCTGCACGAGAGCGGCGACGGCGCGCTCGGCGCGGCGGCGCTGGGCATCGCGGCCGCGAAGCTCCGGCCCGCGTTCGTCCAGGCCG
>DASUPA010000072.1:0-4577 GCA_036276335.1 Candidatus Methylomirabilota bacterium
CCGTCCCGGTGCCGGCCGGCCCGCTCGACGCCGCCGCGCTTGGCCGCGTGCGCGCGTCGTTCGACGAGATCTACGCCGCGCGCTACGGCTACGCGAATCCCGCCGAGGCCGTGGAGACGGTGACGTGGAAGCTCACCGCCGTCGGCGGCGCGCCGCGCGTCGCCCTGGCCAAGGCCGGCGCCGGAGCGGGGAGAGGTCTCAAGGGGCGCCGCCGCGCGTGGTTCCCGGAGACGGGCGGGTGGACGGACTGCGCGGTGTACGACCGGTACGCGCTGGCGCCCGGCGCGCGGCTCGAGGGGCCGGCGATCGTCGAGGAGCGGGAGTCGACCTCCGTGCTCCCGCCCGGGACCTCCGCCGCCGTCGACGAGTACGCCAATCTGCTCGTCACGCTAGACACGGAAACGGCAGACACGACATGACGGAACGTCAGCCAGCACGCACAGACGGCAGACAACACGTGACGGAACGGTAGACAACACGTGCCGCAGCCACGCCGCATCTCGAACAGGCCACCCTCGGTCCGAGCCGAGCACACGCCACCCGCTCCAATCAACCCCATCACGCTCGGCGTGATCTGGGGCGCGCTGCAGTCGATCGCCGTCGAGATCGGCACCACCGTCCACCGGACGGCGTACTCCGAGCAGGCGCGCGAGGGCCAGGACTTCTCGGTGGCGGTGTTCGACGCCCACGGCCGGATGGTGGCGCAGGGCCCGTACTCGCCCGGCCACATGGGGGCGATGTCCTTCGCCGTGCGGAACGCGCTGGCGGCGCACCCGGTGGAGACGCTCCGCCCGGGCGACGCGATCCTCCTCAACGACCCGCTGCTCGGCTCCGGGCACCTGCCCGACTTCTTCATCACGCAGCCCGCCTTCCACGAGGGCCGCCTCATCGGCTTCGCGGTCAACATCCTGCACCACACCGACGTCGGCGGCGCCCGGCCGGGGAGCCAGGCGGTCGAGGGCATCTTCGACTACTTCCAGGAGGGCCTGCGCATCCCGCCCACCAAGGTGTGGCAGGAGTACCGGGAGCACGAGGGCATCGTCGGGATCATCGCGGCCAACACGCGCACCCCCGACAAGGTCCTCGGCGACCTCCGCGCCCAGCGCAGCGCCCTGCGCGTGGGCGAGCTGCGGCTGACGGAGCTGTGCGAGCGCTACGGCCGCGACACGCTCGCGGCGGCCATGGACGAGATCATCGCGCGCACGGAGGCCAGCATGCGCGCGGCCATCCGCGCGGTGCCCGACGGCGTCTACGCGTTCGAGGACTTCCTGGACGACTGGGGGCCCGGCACCGACCCGCTCCGCGTGGCCGTGACGGTGACCGTGGCCGGCGACGCGATGACGATCGACTATGCCGGCTCGAGCCCGCAGACGGCGTCCGGCATGAACTCCTACATCAACTACACGCGGTCCTACTCCTACGCCGCCGTGAAGTGCCTCACCGATCCCTTCGGGCCGATGAACGAGGGCGCGCTCCGGCCGATCACGGTGACGGCGCCGGAGGGGTCGTTCCTCAACCCGCGCCCGCCCGCCGGCGGCGGCCCGCGCGCGGTCATCTGCTACCGCACGTTCGAGGCGGTCATCGGGGCCCTGGCGCCGGCGCTGCCGGAGCGCGTGGCGGCGGCCGCGTCGCACTTCGCGAACCCGACGTTCGGCGGCTGGGACCGCGCGCGCCGGCGCCGGTTCGTCGCCTACGAGCTGGTCCTGTCCGGCACGGGGGCGCGCGCCACCAGGGACGGGTGCGAGGCCATGTCCTACGCGTTCAACGCCGCGAACATCCCGGTGGAGGCGCAGGAGGCCAACCAGCCCGTCGTCATCGAGCGGTTCGAGCTCATCCGCGACTCCGCCGGGCCGGGCCGCTTCCGCGGCGGGTGCGGCATCCGGCGCGACATGCGTTTTCTCGCGGACGAGGGTAAGCTCACCAACCTGTCCGAGCGCCAGCGCTTCGCCCCCTATGGTCTCTTCGGCGGCCAGCCGGGCGCGCTGGCGCGGACGGTGATCGACCCGGGAGGTGACGAGCAGCCCGTGCACGGCAAGCAGTCGCGCGCCTTCGAGTACGGCGACGTGATCTCGTTCCAGCAGTCCGGCGCCGGCGGCTACGGCGACCCCTTCGCCCGCGATCCCGCCCGCGTGCTCGAGGACGTGCTCGACGACTACGTCTCGGTGGAGGCCGCCCGCGAGCGGTACGGCGTCGTCCTCACCGGGGCGGGCCTCGACCTGCGCGTGGACGAGGCGGCGACACGGCGCCTGCGCGGAGCGCCGGGATGATCGCGTTCGCGCGCGAGCAGGAGGAGTTCCGCAAGAGCGTGGCGCGCTTCGTCGACGCGGAGGTGGCGCCGGCGGCGGCGGCGCTCGACGAGCGCGGGGAGTTTCCGGCCCGGCTGTTCCGGCGCATCGGCGAGCTCGGGTACCTCGGCCTCCGCTATCCCGAGCGGTACGGCGGGGCCGAGGCTGACATGACGACCTACTGCCTGTTCGCGGAGGAGCTCGCGCGCGGATCGCTGTCGGTCGCCGCCGCCGCCGCCATGCAGGGGCTCATGGGGACGCACTTCATCCACAAGTACGGCTCCGAGCGCCTGCGCGAGCGCTACCTGGTGCCGGCGCTCCGCGGCGACATCGTGGCCACCTTCGCCCTGACGGAGCCGAACGCCGGCTCCGACGTCGCCAGCCTCACCACGCGTGCCGAGCGCCGCGGCGACCGCTGGGTGCTGCGCGGCGCCAAGACGTGGGTCACGAGCGCGCCGGTGGCCGACGTGCTGACCGTGGCCGCCAAGACCTCGGCGGAGCGCGGCCTGCGGAACATCGCGCTCTTCCTGCTCGACCGCGCGACGATGCGCGGCATCACGCTCGGCAAGCCGATCGACAAGATGGCCGTGCGCGCCTCCGCCACCGGCGAGATCCTGCTCGAGGACGTCGAGGTGCCCGACGAGCACTGCCTCGGCGGCGAGACGGGCGGGGTGGAGAAGATCGGCGGCATCCTGGCCGAGATCCGGATCATGACGGCGGCCCTGTCCGTCGGCCTGGCGCGCGCGGCCTACGACGCGGCGCTGGCCTATTCGCGCGAGCGCGTGGCCTTCGGCAAGCCGATCGGGGAGCACCAGGCGATCGCCTTCAAGCTGGCCGACATGCTCACCGCGATCCACACCGCCGCGCTCCTGACCTACCAGGCGGCCGCGCGGCTCGACGCGGGCCGCCCCGTCGGGCGCGAGGCGGCGATGACGAAGCTCTTCGCGTCGGAGGCGGCGGTGAAGGTGACGGACGAGGCGGCGCGCATCTTCGCGTCCTACGGTCTGGCCACCGAGTACCCCGTGCAGCGGTACTTTCGCGACGCGCGCTTCCTGCTGCCGGGCGGCGGGACGTCGGAGATCCTGCGCGTCCTCATCGGTCGGGAGCTCGACTGGGACAGGGCCACGGTGTTCGCATGAGGCGCTACGACGTGCTGACGTTCGACTGCTACGGCACGCTCGTCGACTGGGAGCGCGGGATCGCCGACGCCTTCGCGAGCGCCGCGCGCGGCGACGGGGTCGCGCCCGACCGGTCGACGCTCCTGGCCGCCTACCACGAGATCGAGCCGCTGGTGCAGGCCGAGCGCTACCGCTCGTATCGCGAGGTGCTGGCGCTGACGGCGCGGCGCGTGGCCGAGCGCCTCGGCTGGCGGATGGCCGCCGGGCGGGAGACGTTCCTGCCGGAGAGCCTGCCCGCGTGGCCGGCCTTTCCCGACACGAACGACGCGCTGCGCCGCCTCGCCGAGGCCGGTCACCGGCTGGCCATCCTCTCGAACGTCGACGACGACCTGCTCGCCGGGACCCTGCGCCACCTCGACGTCAGCTTCGAGTTCGTCGTCACCGCGCAGCAGGTGGGCGCCTACAAGCCGGCGCCCGCGCACTTCGAGGCGGCGCGCAAGCGCATCGGCGGCGCGCGCTGGCTGCACGTCGCGCAGAGCTACGTGCACGACATCGTTCCGGCGCGGCGGCTCGGCATCCCGTCGGCGTGGATCAACCGGAAGCGGGAGCCGGCCCGGGGCGCCGGGCGCCCCGACGCCGAGTTCACCACGCTGGCCGAGGCCGCGGACTGGCTCGCGGGGGTCTGAGGGAGAGCGCATGGGAGAGCACGGGCGCGGTCGCTACTGGGAGGACTTCACGCGGGGCGAGGTGCTGGTGACCGGACGGCGCACGGTGGACGGCGGCGACGTGTCGCGGTTCGCCGGCCTCACCGGCGACTTCAACCCGCTCCACGTGGACGCGGAGTTCGCGAAGACGACTCCGTTCGGCGAGCGTGTCGCCCACGGTATCCTGACGCTGGCCGTCTCCAACGGCCAGCAGAACCTCGCCGGCTGGTTCGAGGGCACCACGCTGGCCCTCCTGGGTCTCGACAAGGTGAAGTTCACGACGCCGGTGAAGTTCGGCGACACCGTCCACACGGAGATGACGGTGAAGGACGCGCGGCCGGCGTCCAAGCCCGACCGGGGCGTCGTCGTCTTCGACGTCGCGGTGAGGAACCACCGCGGCGAGGCGGTGTGCACCTACGAGACGGCAGTCCTCATGCGGCGGCGCGATCCGACGGGGAGGATGCCATGAG
>DASUPA010000073.1:0-3814 GCA_036276335.1 Candidatus Methylomirabilota bacterium
CGCGAGCCGCCCCTGGAAGGATCCCGGGGGGCGCCCGGAGCCCACCGTGTCGATCAGAAGGCGTCGGGCTCGGAGGCGATGCGGTCGAGGTCGGCGCGCGTGTAGGAGCCGAGGGAGCGGAAGTCGAGCTCGGTGTAGTTCTTGATCCAGCGCATGGCGATCTTCACCGCCTTGCGATAGCGCTCCTGCGTCGCCGGATCCTTCGGCCGCCGCGTGAGGATGTCCTCGACCTCCTCCTGCAGCAGCCGCTTGACGAGCGCCAGGTCGTGCGTGGCAGCCGGCCCGTCGGTGGTCCGCGCCCGGTGGCGGACGCGCTGGGCGATCTGCGCGACCGACATGCGGCCGGTGGCGAGATCCTCCATCAGCGCGGGATGGACGCCGGGCTTGCCCTCGAGGCTGTCGATGCCCTTCGCCCCGCGGCCGTTGAGCCAGCCCTCGACGTACTCGACGAGCATCCGCGCGTTGCGTCGCGTGCCCTCGACGGTGATCGGCCCCGCCGGGACCTCGATGCGAACGGGAAAGTTGTCGGGGTTGGCCATCTCCGGCGTGGGCTTCCAGCCGGAGCCGATGAGGGCGCGGAACGGATCGGCGGCCGTCTTCATGTGGAAGATGTGCGCGACCCATGCGCGGACGAAGCCCTGCGCCGCCTCCCATTCCTTGTCCTTGCGGATCGCCTCGCCCGCGACCCGATTGACCTCGGGATCGTTGCTCGGCAGCGCGGTGGCCATGCCGCCGATCGGCACCGCGCCGTGCTTGAGGCAGATGGCCACCAGCCGCCGGAAGATGTCGGCGAGGAACGGCGTGGTCTTGATGTCGACGCCGAAGCGATCCGGCCACACGGACTTCGGATCCGCCATCACGTACTCGAAGATCGACGCCTTCAGATCCCACCGGGCCGCGTTGAGGCCGGCCGCGTACGGGCCGAGCGCGTGGAGCATCTCCTCCATCTGGTACACGCACGGCAGGGACTCCACGAGGATGACGGCGCGGATGGTCGCGCGGGCGAGGAACGGCAGCCCCTCCCGCGCCGCGTCGAAGAGCTCGCGGTAGAAGCGCGCCTCGTCGACGGTCTCGAGCTTCGGCAGGTAGAAGTAGATGCCCTGGCCACGATCGGCCTGCGCGCGCCCGGCATAGAACAGCGTCAGCGCCGTGCCGAGGATGGCCGCGTTCACGGGCGTTCCGTCGACGCGCACGTCCGGCTCGTCCAGGTGCAGGCCGCGCTCCCGGTGCATGAAGAACGGCAGCTCGCCCGGGGCGATCTTGTATTCCCTGTTGCGCTCGGCGTCCTTGAAGTACAGCTCGCGGTTGACGGCCGCCAGGCGGTTGTGCGCCGCCCGCACGGTGTCGATCAGGCGATGCCCGCCGGAGTCCTCGTCGTCGTCGAGATCGCCCTCGGCGCGCTCGCCCTCGGGGCCGGGATTGAGCGCGTTGATGAACATCGACGTGATCGAGCACGGTCCCGAGATCTCGATGCCCGGCTTCCTCAGCTCCTGCGGCACCGGCGGCACCTTCCAGTCGCCGCTGGCGGCGCCGGGCGGCAGCGGCGCGGGCAGCCGGCCGTGGCGGAGCGCGTCGTCCAGCAGGCGCGCGCGGGCCGCACGGAGCGCGAGCGCGCGCGCGTGGAGACGGTCGTGCAGGGCGGTGAGCAGCTCGTTGAAGGCGGGCGTGAAGAGCGCGGCAGCGCCCTCGACGGGCTCGAAGTGCACGCGGGATGTCGGCGTCATCGAGTGCGGGTCTCCTGTGCGGCGGCGTTCGGAACCGGCCCCTTTTCGCACGGGCGCTCCGCGACTGTCAATGGCAGAATGGCTCCCCATGCGCGCCGTCGAGCGAGCGTGTTCGTGAGCGCCGGTCGGCGCTTTCGCGGCCTCGGCAAGGGGCGAAAGACGCGTCGCGCGCTCGAGCGCGGCGGCGCCGGAGCCGCGCGGCGCCTCAACCGGGCGCTCGGTGAGTGGCCGGGCGTGCGGATCACGCCGATGTTCGGCCGGTGGGGATACTTCTCCGGCGACCGCCTGTTCGCGTGCTTCCCGCTGCGCGAGAAGGATCACGATCTGTGGATCCGGCTCGCGCCGGAGGACCAGGCGCGCGCGCTCCGCGAGGACGGCGTGCGGCCGCATCGCCGCTTTGCCCGGCGGGGCTGGATCGAGCTCGACGTGGAGACGGACGCCGACGTGCCGCGCGCCCTGCGCTGGCTTCGCCGGGCGCGAGCGGGCGGGGAGCACGGCGGGGAGGCCGACGATGCGTGAAGGCACGCGCGCGAGGCGGCACTGACGTGGGCGACGTCCTGACGCTGGCCGAGCGCTTCTGGCGCGGGGAGGTGAAGGGCGCCGACCTCGTGCGCGCGACCGGCGCGACGGAGGAGATCGCCGCGGGCGTGCTGTTCACCCACGCGTTCGCGAACGTCACCGCCATCCGCAGCGGCGCCGGCCTCGTGCTCGTCGACACCGGCAACTTCCGCACCCGGGACAAGACGTTCGCCACCGTGCGCGCCTGGGACGGAGCGCCCCTCGTCGCCGCCGTCTACACGCACGGGCACCTCGACCACGCCTGCGGGCTGCCGCCCTTCCTGGCCGAGGCGGAGGCACAGGGGCGGCCGCGGCCCCGCATCGTCGGCCACCGCGCCGTCGCCGCACGCTTCGATCGCTATCGCGCGACGGCTCCGTACAACGCGCTCATCAACGCGCGGCAGTTCTCCATTCCGCCGACGTGGCCCACCGACTACGACTATCCCGACACGACCTACGACTCGACCTACCGTCTCGTGGTCGGCGACGTCACCCTGGAGCTCACGCACGCGCGCGGCGAGACGGACGACCACACGTGGCTCTGGTGGCCGGCCCGGCGGATGCTGTTCACGGGCGACCTGTTCTTCTGGGTGGCGCCGAACGCCGGCAACCCTCAGAAGGTGCAGCGCTACGCGGCCGACTGGGCCGCGGCCCTTCGCGCGATGACCTCCCGCGACGCCGAGACGCTCGTGCCCGGCCACGGCGCGCCGATCTTCGGCGCCGACCGGGTGCGGGCCGCCCTGGGCGACACGGCCGAATGGCTGGAGGTGCTGGTGCGCGAGACGCTGGCCCGCATGAACGCCGGCGCCACGCTCGAGACGATCCTGGCCGAGGTGCGGCCGCCGGCCCGGCTCGCGGACCGGCCGTACCTGCAGCCCGTCTACGACGAGCCCGAGTTCGTCGTCCGGAACGTCTGGCGGCTCTACGGCGGATGGTGGGACGGCGTCGCCTCGCATCTCAAGCCCGCGGAGGAGGCGGCCGTCGGCCGCGAGGTGGCGACCCTCGCCGGCGGCGTCGACCGCGTCGTCGCGCGAGCCCGCGCGCTGGCCGCCGCCGGCGACCTCGCGCTCGCCGGCCACCTCGTCGACTGGGCCGTGGCCGCCGCGCCGCTCGACCGCGACGCACACCTCGCGCGCGCCGACATCTACGAGGCCCGCGCCGCCGGCTCGTCCGCTCTCATGACGCGCGGCATCTTCGCCGCCGCTGCCCGCGACTCCCGCGCCGCCACGGCCCGTCTGTAGCCGCGCCGTCGGTTCGCTCGCGGATCGGGGTCGCTACGGCGGGCGGGGTGCGGGCGGGGGGCGGCCCGTTCGGGCACGCAAATCGACGACGGTGCGCGCCTGCCGACGTGGAAACGATTCCTGGCCGGGGCCGACGCTGAGCCCTAAGGCACGGCCCTCACGAGCCACCCCCCGCCCGCCCCCCGCCCGCCGTAGCGGCCCCGGCCCGGTCTCCGGGGGCGGGTGGCGGGGCCCCTGCGGCCCCTCCGTGCGCGTTAGGGTCGCTGACCGTCCGCGGTCAGCCGGCGGTGG
>DASUPA010000074.1:0-7698 GCA_036276335.1 Candidatus Methylomirabilota bacterium
CACCTCGTGCGGCTGGTTCTTCGACGAGCTGTCCGCGATCGAGCCTGTCCAGATTCTGCGCTATGCCGCCATGGCCGTCCAGTACCTGGCGGCCCTGGGCGGCCCGCGGCTCGAGGAGCCGCTGATGCACCGGCTCGCCGGCGCGCCCAGCAACGTCCCCGCCCACCGGGACGGCGCGGGCGTCTGGACACGCCTCATCCGGCCGGCGGTGGTCGACCTCCGCCGGGTCATCGCCCACTACGCCATCATCGGGTTGCTGGACCCGTGGCCCGACGAGGCGGCCGTGCACGCCTACCGGCTGCAGCGCGTGGACGAGGCGGGCGAGGCGTACACCGGCACCGCGTTCCGCATCGGCCACGTCCGCGCGAGCTCGACGGTGACGGGCGAGGTGCGGGACGCGATGTACGCCGTCCTCCACTTCGGCGGCCACGATTTCGCATGTGGGGTCCGCGCGTGGGAGGATGAGGACATCTACCGCACGGTGAAGACGGATCTCCTCCGGCGCTACGGCCGGTCCACGGTGGCGGACGTCGTCCGCGGCATGGACGAATGGTTTCCGGGCGGCGGCTTCTCGCTCACCGACCTGTTCCTCGACGAGCGGCGGAGCGTGCTCGCGAAGGTCACCCGGGCCACGCTGCTCAAGCACGAGGAGACGTACCACCAGATCTGGGAGGAGAACCGCAAGCTGGTCCACTACCTCCGGCAGGCCGATGCCCCGATCCCCGAGGCGCTGGCGCTGGTCGCCCGGCACGTGCTGGAGCAGGAGATCCTGGCGGAGCTGGCCGGCGTGGAGGCGCGCGGCGACCAGGGGCCGCTCCCGGACCGGATGTTCCAGCTGGCCGGCGAGGCGGCGGCGCTCGACCTGCTGCTGAACCTGGACGCCGGCAAGCCGATCGGCGTCGGCCTGGTGCGCCGGACGCTCGGCGCCGTCGCGGAGGTCCCCACGCCGACCCGGATCGCGCACGCGCTCGCCCTGATCGAGGGCGCCAACCGCCTGGGCCTCCGCTACGGTCGCTGGGCCGCGCAGAACCTCTTCTTCGAGATCTGGGCCCGGCACCCGGGTGCGCGCGCGGACCTGGCGCCGCTCGGGGACGCGCTGAACTTCCACCTGCGCCCCGACGGTGACGGCTGATGCGCGTGCCGCGGGCGACCTACCGGCTGCAGCTCGGCCCCGGCCTCACCTTCGACGACGCGGCCGCGCTCCTCGACTATCTCGAGGCGCTCGGCGTGAGCGACTGCTACACGTCGCCATTCCTCGAGACCGCGACGCGCGGCTCGCACGGCTACGACGTCTCCGACCACAACCGCCTGCGCGCCGAGCTCGGCGGCGAGGAGGCGTTCACGCGCTTCGCGGCGGCGCTGCGGGCCCGCGGCATGGGCCTGCTCGTGGACGTCGTGCCCAATCACATGGGCATCGCGCAGAACCGCAACGCCTGGTGGCTCGACGTGCTCGAGAACGGCGCCGCCTCGCCCTACGCCGCGTACTTCGACATCGACTGGCAGCCGGTGAAGGGCGAGCTCGGCAACAAGGTGCTCCTTCCCATCCTCGGCCAGCAGTACGGCATCGTCCTGGACCAGGGCGAGCTGCGCCTCGCGCTCGAGGACGGCCGCTTCGTGGTCCGCTACTACGACACCATCCTGCCGATCTCGCCCCGCTCCTACGGGCGCATCCTCGGGCACCGTATCGAGACGCTGGCGGCCCAGCTCGGCGGCGAGCATCCGGACGTCGTGCGGCTGAAGTCGCTCGTCACCTGGTTCGCCACCCTGCCGCCGCGCACGGAGAAGGACCCGGAGCGGCTGGCCGCGCGGCGCCGGGAGAAGGACATCGGCCGCGAGAGGCTGCTCGCGCTCCTGTTCGAGTCGCCGGCCGTCCGGGCCTTCGTCGAGGAGAACGTCGGGATCTTCAACGGCACGCCGGGCGAGCCGCGGAGCATGGACCTGCTCGACGAGCTGCTGACTGACCAGGCCTACCGGGTCGCCTACTGGCGGGTCGCCGGCGAGGAGATCAACTACCGGCGCTTCTTCGACATCAACGACCTCGCCGCCATCCGCATGGAGGACCCCGAGGTCTTCGAGGCGACGCACCGGCTCCTCTTCGGCCTCGTCCGCGAGGGCATCGTCACCGGCCTGCGGATCGACCATCCCGACGGGCTCTACGATCCCGCCGAGTATTTTCGCCGGCTGCAGCGGGGGACGGGCGGTAACTTCTACATCGTGGCCGAGAAGATCCTGGCGCCGGGCGAGCAGCTGCCCGACGCCTGGGAGACGGCGGGCACGACCGGGTACGAGTTCTTGAACCTCCTGAACGGCATCTTCGTCGACCGCGCCAACGCCCGCGCCATGGAGCAGGCCTACGCGCGGCTCATCAAGCACCGCCCGTCGTTCCTCGACATCGTCCGCGAGTGCAAGCGGCTCATCACCGAGACCTCGATGGCCTCCGAGCTCAACGTCCTCGGGCACCGCCTGAACACGATCTCCGAGAAGCATCGCTCGTCCCGCGACTTCACGCTCGGCAGCCTCACCCGCGCCCTGCGCGAGACCATCGTGGGGTTCCCCGTGTACCGGACGTACGTCGACGGGCAGGTCACCGCGCGCGACCGCGACTACATCGCCCGCGCCATCGCCCACGCGGTGCGGCGGACGACGACCGACGCCACCGTGTACGAGTGGCTCCAGGATCTCCTGACGCTGAAGAACCCGGAGTGGGCGACGGAGGCCGACGTCCAGGAGCGGCTCGACTTCGTCATGCGCTTCCAGCAGATCACCGGGCCGGTGACCGCCAAGGGGTTCGAGGACACCGCGCTCTACCGGTTCAACCGGCTCGTCTCGCTGAACGAGGTCGGCGGCGACCCGAGTCGCTTCGGCGTGACGCTGGCCGAGTTCCACGCCGAGAACGGCGCGCGCCTGCGCCGCTCCCCGCACGGCCTGTCGGCGACGGCCACCCACGACACGAAGCGCGGCGAGGACGTGCGCGCGCGCATCAGTGTGCTGTCGGAGATCCCCGAGGAGTGGCGCCGGCGCCTCGCCGCGTGGCAGCGGCTCAACCGCCGGCACCGGACGATGGTGGAGGGCGTCGCCGTGCCCGGGGCGAACACCGAGTACCTGATCTACCAGACGCTCGTGGGCGCCTGGCCGATCGACGCCGAGCGCCTGACCACCTACCTCCTCAAGGCCGTGCGCGAGGCAAAGGTACACACCAGCTGGATCAACCCCAACGCGCGCTACGACGAGGCGCTGACGCGCTTCGCCCGGTCCATCATCGACCGGCAGCGCGCGGCGGCGTTCCTCGACGACTTCCTGCCGTTCCAGCTGCGGATCGCCCACTTCGGCGCCATCAACTCGCTGGCCCAGACGCTCGTCAAGCTCACCGCCCCCGGCGTGCCCGATTTCTACCAGGGCACCGAGCTCTGGGACCTCAGCCTGGTCGACCCCGACAACCGCCGGCCCGTGGACTGGGCGCTCCGCCGCCGGCTGCTCGACGACCTGGAGCACGCCCTGGGCGCGACGCCGGACCGCCGGGCGCTCGCCCACGAGCTGTGGGTCAAGAAGGAGGACGCGCGGGTGAAGCTGTTCGTCGTGCGCGAAGGGCTCGCGCTCCGCCGCGCGCGCCCCGAGGTCTTCGCCGCCGGCGCCTATCGCCCGCTCGAGGTGCGCGGCCCGCTGGCCGAGCACGTCATCGCCTTCGCGCGCCTCGGCGAGGGGGCGGCGGTCGTCAGCATCGTCCCCCGCCTCCTGGCGCGGCGCGGGGGAGATCTGCCGCCCCTCGGCCCCGAGTACTGGCAGGACACGACGGTGGAGATCCCGGCCGAGGCCGGCCGGCGCTTCCGCAACGTCCTCACCGGCGAGGATCTCGACGGCGGCGCGCTGCCGGTCGGGCACGCGCTCGCGCACGTGCCGGTGGCGCTGCTCGACAGCGGAGCGGCCTGATGCGGCGCGCCAAGCGTCCCTTCGTCTTCACGGGCTGCGTGGAGCTGCGCCAGACGCTCGACCACCGCGCCACCGACGAGCGGGAGCTGCTCGAGCGCCTGGAGGAGGTGCCGGCGGGGTCCGTCTTCTACCACACGCACGGCTACTTCCTGCGCCACCGGCCGATCACCACGGCGTACGGCAACGACTTCGCGGCCTGGGTGGCCGCCCACCTGCGCGACCAGGTGCTGGCCGAGCGGCTCGCGGTGGTGAACCCCTTCGAGTTCGCGACAATCGAGGAGCTCCGCGAGGAGCTCGCCTCGGTCATCCACGACCATCTCGTGCGCCTGTCCAGCGTGCCCCGCGTCGAGCTCGGCGAGTTCTTCTACTTCCAGCAGTCGCACATCGTGGAGGTCGCCCTCGGCCCCGGCACCGAGACGCTCGCGGAGTTCCGGGCGGGCCTGGCCTCCGTGGACGCGAGCGCCATCTACATGCACATGGTCGAGGCGCGCGCGCGGCTGGGCCGCCGCGCGGGCGACTTCGCGGAGTGGATCCGGACCTCGCTCGACATGCCGCAGCTGGCCGACAAGATCGAGCGGATCGACACCTACATGACGAATCTCGAGCGCGTCCGCGCCCGCGTGCTGATGCTGGTGGACGCCGCGCTCGAGGAGGCGACGGTATGACGAGCGTCGAGGACTACCGACGGGTGGCGCCCCCCGGCGTGGTCGACATCATCCTCAAGCTGAGCGAGCGCGTGCGCGGTCGGCGACTGCTCCACCTCAGCGCCGGGCGCTTCGGCGGCGGCGCCGCCGAGATCCTCCACACCATGGTCCCGATGATGACGGAGCTCGGCATCGACGCCGCCTGGGAGATCACGGGCGGCGACCCGGCCTTCTACTCGACGGCCAACGCGCTGCAGGCGGCGCTGCGGGGGGCGGAGCGGGTCCTCACCGACGAGGCGCTCGACCACTTCGTCGAGATGAACCGCATCAACGCCAAGAAGCTGAACCTCGACGCGGACCTCGTGCTGGCCCACGACGCCCAGCCGGCGACGCTCGTCCAGGACCGCGTCGCCACCGGCCGCTGGGTGTGGCGCTGCCACTTCGACTGCTCGCGACCGCAGCGGCGCGCGTGGAGCTTCCTGCGGCCGTTCGTGAACCAGTACGACGCCGCGATCTTCTCGCTGCCCGCCTTCGCCCGCCGGCTCGGCGTGCCCAAGTACGTGATCTACCCGTCCATCGACCCGCTGTCCGAGAAGAACCGCGAGCTGAGCGCCCGCGAGATCGCGGCCACGCTGGCCCCGCTCGGCGTCCCGCAGGACAAGCCGCTCCTGGTCCAGGTCGGCGCTTTCAACGCCGCCGACGACCCGCTCGGCGTCGTCAACGCCTACCGGCTCGTGAAGAAGCACTACGACCTGCGGCTGGTCCTCGCCGGCGCCGCCGGCGCCGATCCCGAGAGCCCCACCGTCCTGGCCGAGCTGCGCGAGGCCGCCCAGCGTGATCCCGACGTCCTCGTGCGCGAGCTGCCGCCGGACGCGCACCTGCAGATCAACGCCCTGCAGCGCGCGGCCACCATCGTGCTCCAGAAGTCGGTGCGGGAGTCGTTCGGGCTCGGCGCGGCGGAGGCGATGTGGAAGGGCAAGCCGGTGATCGGCGGCTTCGTGGGCGGCCTCCCCCACCAGATCGTGTACGACGTCACCGGCTACACCGTGCACTCCGTCGAAGGCGCGGCCTTCCGGCTGCGCCACCTGCTCAACAACCGCGAGCTCATCGCGCGCATGGGTGCGGCCGGCCGCGAGCACGTGCGGCGCTCGTTCCTGATCACGCGGCATCTCGTCGACTACATGGCGCTGCTCATCCACGTGGTGCCGTGACCGCCGAGGCGGCGTCCACGCGTCGCCCGGTGGACCTCGCCGTCGCCGTGTTGACGTACAACAACGCGGACACGATCACGGGCGTGGTGACGGCGGCCGCCGAGGGTCTGGCCCGCCATTTCCCCGACCTGCAGGGCACCCTGATCGCCGCCGACGCGGGCTCGTCGGACGGCACGCCGGCGCTGGTCGAGGCGGCCGGGCTGCCCGTCGTGGCGACGCGGTACCAGCCGCCGGCCGGCGAGCGGGTGTCGGTCCCATTCCACGGCGTGCCCGGCCGCGGCGAGGGGCTGCGCGCGGTCTTCAAGGTCGCGCACGAGCTGCGCGTGCGCGCCCTGGTCCTGCTGGAGGCCGACGTCGTGTCGCTGACGCCCGAGTGGATTCGCGACCTGGCGACGCCGATCCTGCGCGACAAGGCGGACTTCATCTGCCCGGCCTACGCCCGCCACCGCTGGGAAGGCACGGTGACCCGGCTCATCCTGGCGCCGCTGGTGCGCGCCCTCTACGGGCGCCGCATCCACCAGCCGTTCGGCGGTCAGCAGGCGCTCTCGACGCGGCTGCTCGAGCACCTGCTGGTCCACCCGAAGTGGGACTGGACCGGCCCCGACGTGAGCGACCTCTGGATCACCGGGGCCGCCATCGCGGACGGCTTCGCCGTGTACGAGGCCTGGCTCGGCCCGCACGTCGTCCGCTCGCGGACGCGCACCACCGACCTGCCCACGATGATCGCCGGCACGCTGGGCGCGGCCTTCACGGTGATGGACCGGCACCAGGACCTGTGGCTGGAGGTGCGCGAGAGCGAGCCGCTGCCCTGCGTCGGCGAGCCGGAGCCCGCCTCGGTGGAGCCGCGCGAGGTCGACGTGGACGCGCTGCTCGAGGGCTTTCACCTCGGCCTGCGCGACCTGAGCTCCATCTGGGAGCTCATCCTCGCCCCCGACACCCTCGGCGAGGTGCTCGTGCTCGAGGGCGGCGACCCGGAGACCTTCGGCTTCCCCGACGACCTCTGGGCCCGCGTCGTGTACGACTTCGCGCTCGGCCACCACTACGCGGTCGTCCATCGCGATCACCTGCTGCGCTCGCTGGTACCGCTCTATCTCGGCCGCACGGCGGCGTACGTCGCCGCCACCCGGCGGACCGGCGTGGACGCGACCGAGCGCACGCTGGAGGCGGTGGCGATGGCGTTCGAGCGACAGAAGCCCTATCTCGTGGAACACTGGCGCTGATGGCCACCGCGAGGACCACCCGATCCGCGCCGAGGCGGAAGACCGCCGGCGCGCGCGGTGACCTGCCGTCCGCCGCCGATCTGCGGCGGACGGTCGTCATCGAGAACATCGCGCCGACCGTCGACGGCGGCCGCTACCCGCTCAAGCGCGAGGTCGGCGCCGTGCTCGAGGTGAGCGCGGACATCTTCAAGGAAGGCCACGACGTGCTCGTCGCCTTCCTGCTGTACCGGCGCCTCGACGAGCGCGGCTGGCACGAGACGCCCATGCGCCACGTCGACAACGACCGCTGGGCCGGCGCCTTCAGGCTCGAGGCGAACACCCGCTACGTCTACACCCTCGAGGCGCTGGCCGATCCGTTCCGCTCGTGGCTGGAGGATCTCGGCAAGCGGGTCGGCGCCGGTCAGGACGTGGCCAGCGAGCTCGAGGAGGGGCGGGCGCTCGTGCGCGCGGCCGGCGGCCGCGCGCACGGGGACGCGCGGGCGGCGCTCGAGGCGTACGGCGGCCGGCTGGCCGCCGCGGCGACGCAGGCGGAGGCGGTCGGCATCGCGCGCGAGGAGCGGCTGCTGGAGCTGATGGACGCGGCCCTCGATCGGAGCGCCGCCACGCGCGCCGCGCGGGAGCTGGAGGTCGTCGTCGACCGGGAGCGCGCGCGCTTCGCGGCGTGGTACGAGTTCTTCCCGCGCTCGTGCGGGGCGC
>DASUPA010000075.1:0-4163 GCA_036276335.1 Candidatus Methylomirabilota bacterium
CGCTCTGCCAGTCGCGACGGGCCGGCTCGGGCTGGCCGGCAAGCAGATACGCCGTCCCGCGATTGTAGAGCGCACGCGAATAGACGGGGGTGATCTGGATCGCGCGGTCGTAGTCGATGATCGCGTTCTGGTACTGGCCCGCGGTGAGCAGCGCGTTGCCGCGGTTGAAGTAGATCTCGGCGTCGCTCGGCGCGAGCTCGACCGCCCGGTTGTAGTCACGGATGGCGCCGTCCAGGTCGCCGAGCCGTACGCGCGCGACGGCCCGGTTGTTCCAGGCGGCGGCCGAGCGTGGGTGGTCGTCGATCTCCTCCGTGAAGGCGTCCGCGGCGGCCAAGTAGTTGCCAGCGTTGTAGAAGGCCTCTCCCTCCTGTCCCGGCGGGACGCTGGCACACGCGGTCAGGACCAGGATCGAGAGCGCGACGGTGACGCTCGTGTGGACACTTCGCTTCATGGTCGTGCGCCTCCCAGGCTTCGACGCAGCAAGTCGAGTGCCGTCTGCGCCGACTGCCACTTGACGGCCACGCGGTCCCCGGCGAAGCGAAAGCGCCGCGACGTCACGTGGCCCGAGACCGCCACGCCGAAGAAGACGGTGCCGACCGGCTTCTGCGGCGTCCCGCCGTCGGGACCGGCGATGCCGGTCACGGAGAGGCCGCACGCCGTGCCGGAGCGCTCGCAGATCCCGCGCGCCATCGCCTCGGCGCACGGACCGCTCACCGCTCCGTGCGCGCGCAGGATCTCCTCGGACACGCCGAGCAGCTCCTGCTTGGCGCGGTTGGAGTACACGACGACGCCCCGCTCGAAGTACGCCGACGAGCCCGCCACGTTGGTCAGCCGGTGTCCGAGCAGCCCGCCGGTGCACGACTCCGCGACGGAGAGGGTCAGGCCGCGCGCGACGAGCAGCCGGCCGACGACCTGCTCGAGCGTGTCGGCGTCGCGGCCGTAGCAGTCGTCGCCAAGGGCGGCGGCGACGCGCGTCTCGACCCGCTCCAGCGCCGCGTGCGCCTCCTCCGCGCTCGCGCCCCGCGCGCGCAGGCGCACCCAGACCTCCCCGTCGGCCGGGACGGTGGCCACGGTGACGTCGGCCGCGGTGTGGCCGAGCCACTCCGCCAGCCGCTCCTCGATGTCGTCCAGGCCGGCGCCGGCCGTGCGCAGGATGCGCGTGGCGACGGGCCGGGCGCCGGCGACCGCGCGCGCGACGTCGACGAGCTGCCGCGCGACCGCGGGCGCGAGCGCGCCCGGCGAGACCACCACGAAGGCCGTGCGCTCCGCCTCCAGCAGCCAGGCGGGCTCGCCGTCGTCGGCCGTCCACACGCTGGCGCCCTGCGGCAGCAGCGCCAGGCGCTCGGCCCGGCGCGGGAGCGGACGATCGCGGCGCCGGGACGCCTCCTGCAGCGCGCCCAGCATGCGCTCGTGGAGCACGAGCCGGGCGCCGCTCACCCGCGCGATCACGCGGCGGACGACGTCGCCGGCGGAGCCGCCGGGGCCGGCGATCACGACCACGAGCCCGGCGTCGCCGGCGAGCGCCTGCTCGAGCGCGGTCTCGTCCTCGTCCATCAGCACGCGTCCGGCCACCGGGATGCCCGCCACCACGAGCGCCGCGTGCACGGGCGCGGTGGCGTCGGCGCCCGCGCCCACCGCGATGAGCCGCAGGGCGCTCACGGCCAGCCCGCCACCGCGCGCGCGGCGAGGAGCACCGCGAGCGCGTAGACGCCGGCCACGAGGTCGTCGAGCATCACGCCGGCGCCGCCGCGCAGCCGCTGGAGCGCGTTGGCGGGGTACGGCTTGACGACGTCGAAGACCCGGAACAGGACGAACGCCGCGAGGAGCACGCCCGCGGTGCGCGGCAGCAGCAGCACGGACAGCGCCATCCCGGCGACCTCGTCGATCACGATGGCGCCCGGATCCTTCCGGCCGAGCGCGCGCTCCGCCACGTCCGCGGCCCACGTGCCCGCCGCGGTCACGACGACGACGAAGACGACCAGCGCCGGGCGCGACGGCGGCAGGAGCCAGAGGAGGCCGGCGGTGAGGGCGCTCGCCGCGGTGCCGGGGGCGACCGGCGCGTAGCCGACGCCGCCCACGGTGGCGACGAGCAGCGCGAGACGCTGGACGGCGGTGCGGGAACGGCTAGGCGCGCTCGCCGACGAGCTCGTGGCCTTCCACCTCGGCGATGCGCACGCGGGCGAAGCCGCCCGGCGTGAAGTCGTCGCGGCCGCGCAGGTAGACGACGCCGTCGATCTCCGGCGCCTGGCCCGCCATGCGTCCCTCCCAGGCGAACGCCGGATCCTCGCTGGGCCCGTCGACGAGCACGTCGACGAGCGCGCCCGCCAGCTTGGCGTTCACCTCCCACGAGATCGCGTCCTGGCGGTCCTGCACGATGGCCGCCCGCTCCGCGGCCACCTCCGGATCCACCTGGCCGGCGAAGCCGGGCGACGGCGTGCCCGCCTCCGGCGAGTAGGTGAAGACGCCCAGGCGGTCGAAGCGAACGTCCTCGACGAAGGCGAGGAGGTTGTCGAAGGCCTCCGCCGTCTCGCCCGGGAAGCCGACCAGCACGGTCGTGCGCACCGTGACCCCGGGGATCGCCTGGCGGAACCGCGCCACCACGTCCTTCATGCGACGCGCCGTCACCGCCCGGCGCATGGCCCGGAGCACCGTGTCGTCGCCGTGCTGCACCGGCAGGTCGACGTACGGGACGATGCGCGCGCGCGACCACTTGTCGAGCAGGCGGTCGGTGACGTGCGCGGGATGCAGGTACATCGGCCGGATCCACGGCATGCGCGTGTCGTCGCCGAGCGCCACCAGCAGGTCGCCGATGTCGCCGTTGCCGGGGAGGTCCTTGCCGTACGCGAGCGTGTCCTGGGAGACGAGGATCGCCTCCTGCACGCCGCGCGCGGCCAGCCCCTGCACCTCGGCCACGACGTCGCGGAGCGGCCGGCTGCGGTGGCGGCCGCGGAACTGCGGGATGGCGCAGAAGGTGCAGCCCATGTCGCAGCCCTCGGCGATCTTCACGTAGGCGTACGGCACCGCCGCGGTGAGCAGCCGCGGCGACGCGGCGTCGTAGAGGTAGCCCGGCGGGGCCGACGAGGCCCAGTCCTCGCGGTTGGCCGCCTGCCCGACCAGCTCCACGATGCGCTCGAGACCGGAGGTGCCCAGGATCCCGTCGACCTCGGGCAGCTCCCGGAGGATCTCCGCGCCGTAGCGCTGCGTCAGGCAGCCGGTGACGATGAGCGCCCGGCAGGCGCCGCGCTCCTTGAGCCGGGCCAGCTCGAGGATGGTGGTCACCGACTCCTCGCGCGCGCGGTCGATGAACGCGCACGTGTTGACGATGAGGCACTCGGCCTCCTCGGCGCGCGCGGCGATCGCGTGCCCGGCGGCCGCGAGCCGTCCGAGCATCAGCTCGGAGTCGACCTGGTTCTTGGGGCAGCCGAGCGTGGTGAGGTGAACCTTCACGCGGGTCAGGCGCTGCGGTAGTTGTCGAACTGGAGCGCGATGCCGAGGTCCTTCTCGCGCAGCATCGCGATGACCTTCTGCAGATCGTCACGGGCCTTGCCGGAGACGCGGACCTTGTCCTCCTGGATGGACGCCTGGACCTTCAGCTTCGCGTCCTTGACGAGGCGCACGATCTCCCGCGCCTTGTCGATCGGGATCCCCTGCTGCAGGCTGATCCTCTGCCGGAGCTGGTTGCCGGCGGCCTGCTCGACCTTGCCGTACGTCAGCCCCTTGAGCGGGATGCCCCGCTTGTGCAGCTTGGACTGGAGGATGTCGGTGACGGCCTTCAGCTTCATCTCGTCGGCCGCCAGAAGGGTGATGTCCGTCTTCTCCAGCGTCACCTCGTTCTTCGAGCCCTTGAGGTCGTAGCGCGTCTCGATCTCCCGCCGCGCCTGGTCCAGCGCGTTGGTGACCTCCTGCATGTCGATCTTGCACACGACGTCGAACGAATTCTCCCCCGCCATGACGCCATAGCCTACCACCCCGCCCCCCCGATCGGCCCGCCCGCCTCGCCCCCGCCTCGCCCCCTCCTCACCACCGCCGCCCGCCCGCGGCAAGAGCGTCCCGTCGGGGGCGTC
The DNA here is from genome assembly GCA_036276335.1 of Candidatus Methylomirabilota bacterium. Classification (GTDB taxonomy): domain Bacteria; phylum Methylomirabilota; class Methylomirabilia; order Rokubacteriales; family CSP1-6; genus AR12. The sequence continues at coordinate 4,065 of DASUPA010000075.1, forward strand.
GGGGTTCCGAAACCACCCACCGAGCGCCGGCGAGGTGGGCGGCGGGGTGCCGGGCCGGGGTGTGTCCCGTGAGAGCCGTGCCTTAGGGTCCTGCGTCGG
>DASUPA010000076.1:0-2894 GCA_036276335.1 Candidatus Methylomirabilota bacterium
CACGGCCGTAGGCGGCCTCGGCGCGGCCGTGGGCCGTCTCCGCCCGGTCGCTGGCGGCCCGGGCGCTGTCCCCGACCTCGGCCACCGCGGCCTCGGTTCGCGCGAAGCGCTGGTCGATCTGCGCGTCCTTCTTGCCAATCAAGTCGTTGACCCAGCCCTTGGTGGCGCAGCCGGATGCCGCCAAGCCGACGACGATCACGAGTGTCCATCTCCACGGACTACGCAGAAAATTTCATCCTGGATCCTGACTCGGTTCCCGACAGTCGAGGTGCTTGCCATAGGTGAGTGCAACGGCCGAGCCAGACCGCATTTCCGCGGCGACCGTCTGCCGTCGGCGTCGTGCGCGCAACGCGTCCGGCTGACAGTGACGTCACGCGCGTGACGCCGGCGGCCGGGCGTCCTCGCGCCCGGAAAAGAATTTCCGTGCTCACGGCCGCCGCGCGCGCCCTCGGCGAGGCGCTCCGCCCGGCGCGGCGGGTCTCGCTCGGCGCGGCCGGTCCGCGGCGAGGCCGTCGCGCGGCGCGCGCACGCGCGCGGCGAATGCATCGCCCCGCGAGGCAGTTGGCGGGGACTCGCGATGCCCTTGACTTCGATCCGATTTGATCGGAGAGTGACGCGCACCGATGTTCTCCTCGGTCAGAACGCCCCGCGTGTACGAGCACATCGTCGCTCAGATCGAGCGCGCGATCTTCGAGGGACGACTCCAGCAAGGCGACAAGCTTCCGGCCGAGCGCCAGCTCGTGCGCGAGTTCGGCGCCAGCCGCGTGGCGGTGCGCGAGGCGCTCCGCGCGCTCGAGCATCGCGGGCTCGTCGAGGTGCGCCAGGGCTCCGCGGGCGGCTACTTCATCCGGGAGATGGACGCCGGGCCCGTCGTGCGCGACTTCCAGACGCTGTTCCGCCTGGGCCACGTCTCGCTGCCGCAGCTGGTCGAGGCGCGCGCGCTGATCGAGCCGGAGTCCGCGCGGCTGGCCGCCGTGCGGGCCACCGAGCCCGACATCAAGGCCGTCCTCGCCGTGCTCGATGCGCGCGCCGAGACGGGCGCCCCGGGCCGGCGCCGCCGCTCGCTCGACGCCGAGTTCCACCGGCTGGTCGCGGCGGCCGCGCGCAACCCCGTGCACGGCGTGGTCACGCACGCGCTGACGGCGCTCCAGTCCACCGTTGCCGGCGGACGGCCGGACCTGACGGCGGACGACGACGCGGCGATCGTGTCCGCCCATCGCGCCGTCTACGAGGCGATCGCCGGGCGCGACCCCGACGCGGCGCGCGCCGCGATGTACGCGCACATCATCGACATCGAGCAGCGTCTCGGCCGCGTCGGCGTGGAGCGCGCGGCCTCCTGAGCCCGTAGAACCTCCCGTCCGATGCGCGTCCGCCCGTTTCGCGGCTACCGCTATGCCATCGGTCGCGAGCGCGACCTCGGCAAGGTGGTGGCGCCGCCGTACGATCAGATCAGCCCCGAGCAGCAGGAGCAGCTCTACGCGCTGAGTCCCGCGAACATCGTCCGGATCTCGTATCCGAGGGACGCCGACGGTGGCGACCGGTACGCGGCCGCGCGCGCCACGCTCGAGCGCTGGTCGGCCGAGCGCGTGTGGGAGCCGGAGGAGCGCCCGGCCGTCTATCCGTACCACCAGACCTATCGCGTCGACGGCCACGAGGTCACGCGCGTCGGGCTCGTCGCGCTCGGCCAGGTCACCGATTACGCGCGCGGCGAGGTGCTGCCGCACGAGCGCACGCACGCCGGCCCGAAGGAGGACCGCCTGCGGCTGCTCGAGGCGACCGGCGCCGACACCGGCCTGCTGTTCATGCTCGTCAGCGATCCGGGCGGCGAGCTGCTGGCCGTCAGCACGCCCGCGGGCGAGCCGATCGCCGAGGCCCGCGACCTGAAGGGCGAGCGCCACCGGCTCTGGCGCGTCGACGACGACGACACGATCGCGCGCGTGCAGCGCCTGCTCGCCGGCGCGCGCGTCATCATCGCCGACGGTCACCACCGTTACGAGACCGCGGTCGAGTACGCGCGGCGCCACCCGGGTCGGGACGACAAGCTCATGGCCTTCGTCAGCCTGGAGGCGCCCGGCCTCACGATCTTTCCGAACCACCGCCTCGTGCATCGCGTGGAGCGCTTCGACCTGGCACGGCTGGTCGCATCGGCCGCGCCGTGGTTCGAGGCGGCGCCGCTCGCGGATCCCGCGTCGTACCGTCCCACCAGCCGCGCGCCCGCCGTTGTCACCCGCGACGCCGCGGTGGTGCTGGCGCTGCGACCGGCGGCGTTCGAGGCGATCGCGTGGCCGGCCGGGACGTCGCTTGCCTGGCGCCGGCTCGCCGTGTCGATCCTCCACGAGGGACTCCTCAAGCCATGCCTCGGCATCACGGACGCGACGCTCGACGCCGGGACGCACGTCGAGTACACGGCGGACCAGGCGGAGGCCGTGCGGCTCGCGCGCGCGGGGCGCTGCCAGGCGGCCTTTCTCATCGCGTCCACGACGGCCGACGAGCTGGTGGCGGTGGTTCGCGGCGGCGACGTGCTGCCGCAGAAGAGCACGCACTTCTATCCCAAGCTGCTCGACGGCCTCGTGTTCCATCGACTCGGCGCCTGACAGCGGAGAGGCGACATGGGCAAGCAGGATCTGGAGATCGCGCGCACGGTGAGGCTGAAGCCCATCCAGGAGGTCGCCGCCACCGTCGGCCTCGCGCCGGCGGAGCTCGAGCCCTTCGGCCGCCACAAGGCCAAGGTCGCCTGGGACGCCGTCGAGCGCCGGCGCGCGCAGCCGGACGGCGCGCTGGTGCTGGTGACCGCGATGACGCCGACGCCGGCGGGCGAGGGCAAGTCGACGACGACGGTGGGGCTCGCCGACGGCCTGCACCAGCTCGGCAAGCGGGCGGTGGTGGCGCTGCGG
>DASUPA010000077.1:0-3182 GCA_036276335.1 Candidatus Methylomirabilota bacterium
GACGAGGAGCGCGAGGAGGGTCTGGAATCCGACGAACGGGGTGAAGCTGATGAAGACACCGACGGACAGCGCCAGCGCCACCCGCCACGGCGGGTCGTCCAGGTGCAGCAAGGCGCGGAAGCGCTCCCGCAGCGCGCTGACGGACGCCCTCACCGCCCGCGCCCCCGCCCCACGCCCTCGAGGACCGCGATGATGCTCAGGATGCACGCCGCCTGGACGAGCAGGAGGGCCGCCTCCGGCGGGGAGGCGAACTTCAGCAGGAGCGCGGAGAGTCCGAGGGTGGCGGCGATGGCGACGATCAGCAGCACGCTCGCGGGACGGTTGAGGCCGAGCGCCTCGAAGCGGTGGTGGATGTGGTCTTTGCCCGTGTACGCGAGCCACTCGGCCACCGAGTGCACCTTGCCCGTCGCGATACGCGTGACGCCGACGTACGCGATGTCGAACAGCGGCACGGCCAGGATCAGCATGGGTGTCAGGAGCGCCACGACCGGGTCGTTCTGGGCCCATTCTCCCATGACGGCCAACCCGGCGAGCGTGAAGCCGATGAAGCTCGCGCCCGAGTCGCCCAGGAAGATGCTGGCCTGGCGGCCCGGCCGGAAGTTGTATGGCAGGAACCCCAGGCAGGCGCCGACGAGCGGCGCGGCGAGATACATGAGGTACCGCTGGCCCGTCTGCAGCGCCGCCATGCTGAAGAACAGCGCGGCCACGGCGCCGAGCCCGGCCGCCAGCCCGTCCATGCCGTCGAGGAACTGGAGGGCATTCGTCACGGTGAGGAACCAGAGCAGCGTCAGCGCCGCGTTGAGCGCGGCCGCCCACGGCACGCCCTCCGGCACCACGTGGAGCGTCACGCCGTACGCCATCGCGACCATCGCCGCCAGCGCCTGCCCCAGGAGCTTCAGGCGCGCGGACAGATCGTAGACGTCGTCGAGGACCCCGAGGACCACGACGATCGTCGCGCCGACCGCCACGCCCTTGACCTGCAGCGAGAACGCGAAGTTGAAGAGGACGGTGGCCGCGAAGGCCGCGTAGACCACGGCGCCGCCGAGCAGCGGCGTCGGGACCCTGTGCAGCTTCCGCGCGGCCGGCAGGTCGAGGACGCCCCACCAGGTTGCGAGCGTGCGCGCAAGCGGAACGCCGGCGAGGGCGAGCGCGAAGGCGAGCGCCATCAGGTAGAGCCACCCGAGCCCCGCCCCGGCGAACGTCCGCCGCACCGGCGGCAGCAGCAGCACCGCGGCGAGGCCGACGCGGACCATCGTCTTGACCACCGCGCCCGGCTGCACGACCGCGGTCGCCGGGGCCGGCATGGCGCGGCTCATGCGCCGAGCGCCGCCAGCAGCCCGTCCGCGACCCGGTCGACCTCGCCGTCCGCGAGCGCGGGGTAGCAGGGGATCGAGAGCGCGGTGGACCAGAGCCGCTCGGCCTCGGCGTACCCGGCGAGGCCGAGCGCGCGGTGCGCGGGGCGGAACACGGGCCGCCGCGCCGCGATCCCCCGCGCCCCCAGCATCGCCTCGACCTGCGCCGGGTCGCGCTCGAGGCCGACGACGAAGCGGTGGTAGACGTGCCGCCGGCCGGCGTCGGGCGGCAGGCGGCAGGCGGCGCGGCCGAGCCGCTCGCGATAGCGCGCGGCGATGGCGCGCCGGCGCGCGACGAAGGCGTCGAGCCGCGCGAGCTGGCTGCGCGCCAGCGCCGCCTGCATGTCGGTCAGCTTCGCGTTCGTGCGCGGCGCGAGCGTCTCGCGCTCGTCGTAGTCGCGCGTCTCGCGCACGCGCTGCACCAGGGCCGCCGGGCCGACGACGGCGCCGCCCTCGCCGGCCGCGATCAGCTTGGTGGCGTAGAAGGAGCACACGGCCAGCGCGCCGGCGCCGCCGGCCGGACGGCCGTCCACCTCGGCGCCCAGCGCCTGGGCACAGTCCTCGATGACGGGCACGCCCAGCGCGACGAACGGCGCGAGGTCGATCGCGAGGCCGAACGCGTGGGGCACGATGACGGCGCGCGTGCGCGGCGTCAGCCGCGCCTCCGCGTCCTTCGCCGACAGCGACAGGGTCGCCGGGTCGGCGTCGACGAGGACCGGCGCGGCGCCGCAGCGGACCACCGCGTGATGGAGGGCGTCGCAGACGTACGTTGGGATGAGGACCTCGTGGCCGGCGCCGACGTCCAGCGCGCGCAGGGCCAGCTCGAGCGCGGCGGAGCCCGAGGCGACCACCGCCGCCGCCTCCACCCGGAGGCGGGCGGCCAGCTCGCGCTCGAGCGCCGCGACCTCCGGGCCCTGCGCCAGCTGTCCCGAGCGCACGACGGCCGCGACCCGCGCGACGTCCTCCTCCGCGATCGACGGCCTGGCGTGCGGGATCATCGGCGCGAGCGCGCGGACGCCGGCCCGGGGCACGGGCGTCGAGCGGGGGCGTGGCGCCGTGCCACCCTCACAGGTTCAGGAGGAGGCGAACGGACTGGAACGCCTCGGCGTATTTCACGCGGGCCTGGATCCCGCGGAAGTTGGCGCAGGAGACGGCGAGCTCGAGGATGGTGAGGTCCTCGATGTTGGTCTTGGTGACCTGCGAGCGGTGCGCCTCGAGACAGCCGAGCTTCTTGTCGAGCACCTTCTCGATGTCGGTGAAGCAGTTGGGCGTGAAGTTCACCGTCGTCGGCCCTTCGTAGAACAGGAAGTTCGGCACGTAGCGGGTCGCCGACAGCGTGCCCTGCGCCAGGTTGCGGTGGTCCTGGTGCGTGTCCTCCGGATAGTTGACGAAGATCATGCGCGGCTCGACCCGCCGCATGATCTCCTCGAGCCGCACGATGAGGTCCCGGTTCAGCGGGATCTCGGTGTCCGCGTACTCGCCCCAGAAGACCTCGCGCGCGCCGATGATCACGGCCGAGTCCATCTGCTCGCGCCGGCGCACGGCCGGCTCGCCGCCCAGGCCGCCATCGGAGGCGATGAAGAGGTACACGGCGTGGCCCTTCTCGGCGTACTTGGTGAGCATGCCGCCGCAGCCGTACTCGATGTCGTCCGGATGGGCGCCGATGGCGAGGACGTTCAATCAGGGCTCACGCGACCAGGCGTCGCCGCGGCGGAGGATGGGCAGGCTCGCATCGCCGTGGGTCAATAATAAGTCAAGGCCCGACAGAAACGGCATGAATTGGCCATGTTGCTGCGCATATACGGGGTGCTCGTACCGCTGGTACAGGAC
>DASUPA010000078.1:0-4567 GCA_036276335.1 Candidatus Methylomirabilota bacterium
GCTCGTCGCGCCAGCCGTCGAGGCGGTCCAGGAGGTCTCGCATGGCCGGTATGGTAACGTGGGCGCCCCAGGAGGGCAGCGCCCGTGCAGATCGGCGTGGACATCGGCGGCACCTTCACCGACATCGTGGCCCTGGACCGCACCGGGCGGCTCGCGCTCGCCAAGGTGCCGAGCACGCCGAAGGACCTCCTCGAAGGCATCGCCGACGCCACGACCAGAGTGCTCGGGCTGGCGGGCGCCCGGGCCGCGGAGGTCGAGCGCTTCATCCACGGCACCACCGTCGCCACGAATGCCGTCCTCGAGCAGAAGGGCGCGACGACCGCCATCCTCACCACCGAGGGCTTCGAGGACGTGCTCGAGCTCGGCCGCATGAAGCGCTCGCGCATGTACGACCTCGACATGGACCCGGAGGTGCCGGCGTTCCTGGCGCCGCGCCGGCGCCGCATCGGCATCCGCGAGCGGCTCGACGCGCGGGGCCGCGTGCTCGTCCCCCTGCACGAGGCCGACGTGCGCGCGGCCGTCGCGGGGCTGCGCGCGCAGGGGGTGCAGGCGATCGCGGTCTGCTACCTGTTCTCCTTCGTCGACCCGGCCCACGAGCGGCGCACGCGCGAGCTCATCGCCGAGGCGGCGCCGGAGATCAGCGTCTCGCTCTCCTCGGACGTCGATCCGACGTTCCGCGAGTACGAGCGGCTGTGCGTGACGGCCTTCGACGCCTACCTCGGCCCCGTCGTGAAGCGCTACCTGGCCGGGCTCGCCGACACGCTGCGCGCGCTCGGCGTGCCGGGCGTGCCGCTGATCATGCGCTCGCGCGGCGGCATCGTGTCGGCGGCCCTGGCCGCGCAGCAGCCGGTGACGCTGTTCCTCTCGGGCCCCGCGGGCGGCGTCATCGGCGCCGGCTTCGCCGCCGAGCGCTCGGGCGTGCGCGACTTCGTGTCGCTCGACATGGGCGGCACCAGCAACGACGTGGCGGTGGTGCGCGAGGGCAAGCCCCTGCTCGCCAGCGAGGGCGCCATCGGCGCTTACCCGGTGCGCACGCCCATGGTTGACGTCAACACCATCGGCGCCGGCGGCGGCAGCATCGCGTGGATCGACGCCGCCGGCGGCCTCCGCGTGGGACCGCGCAGCGCCGGCGCCGAGCCGGGCCCCGCCTGCTACGCGCGGGGCGGCGACGAGGCGACGGTCACCGACGCGAGCGTCGTGCTCGGCTACCTCAACCCCGCGCGCTTCGCCGGCGGCGCCATGACCCTCGACGTGGCCGCCGCCGAGCGCGCGGTCACGGCCATCGGCCGCCGGCTGGGGGTCGACCCGGTGGCCGCCGCCGCCGGCATCCACCGGGTCGTCAACGCGCGCATGGCCGACCAGATCCGACTGGTGACGATCAAGCGCGGCTACGACCCGCGGCAGTTCGCGCTCGTGGTACTGGGCGGCGCCGGCCCCGTGCACGGCGCCGCGCTGGCCGCCGAGATGGGCATGGCAGAGGTGCTCGTGCCCGAGGCGCCTGGCGTGCTCGCCGCCTTCGGCCTGCTCGCGGCCGCCATCGAGCACCACCACGCGCGCACCCTGCAGGCGCGCACCGAGACGGCCGACCTCGACGCGATCAATCGTTGCCTCGCCGAGCTGGACGCGGCCGGGCGGGCGCGCATGCGCGAGGAGGGCGTGCCCGCCGGGGAGGTGCGCGTGGCCTACGCGGCCGACATGCGCTACGTGGGCCAGGCGTACGAGCTGGAGGTGCCGGTCGCGGCGCCGGTCACCGCGGCCGGCGTGCCCGGCATCGTGACGGGGTTCCACGCCGTGCACGAGCGCGTCTACGGCTACGCGCGCGCGCAGCAGCCGGTGGAGTTCGTCAACTTCCGCGCCGTCCACACCTTCCCGCTGCCGCGGCCGGTGGTGACGCCGGCCGCCCGCGCGAGCGGCACGCTGGACGACGCGCGCCTGGGCGAGCGGCGCGCGTACTTCGGCGCCTTCGTGCCGACCGCCGTCTACGAGCGCGCATGGCTCCCGCTCGGCGCGCGCCTGGCCGGGCCGGCCATCGTGGAGCAGACGGACACGACCACCGTGATCCCGCCCGGCGTCACCGCGCTCGTGGACGAGGCCGGCAACCTTCGACTGCGGAGAGCTCGATGACCATCGACCCCGTCCTGCTCGAGGTGCTGCGCAACCGCCTCGACGCGATCGCCGACGAGATGGAGCTGACGCTCCTCAAGAGCGCGGCCTCGCCGATCGTGAAGGAGGGGCTGGACGCCTCGGCCGCGCTCTTCAACACGCGCGGCGAGACCATCGCGCAGGCGGCCGCCATTCCGATCCACCTCGGCGCGCTGCAGTTCGCGGCCCAGCGGATCGTCCGCGCGTTTCCGCCGGACGGCATGCGCGAGGGCGACGCCTTCCTCCTGAACGATCCGTACGACGGCGGCACCCACCTGCCCGACATCACGCTGGCGGTCCCCGTCTTCGCCGACGGCCGCGCGGTGGCGCTCGCCTGCACGATGTGCCATCACCAGGACGTCGGCGGCCGCACGCCGGGCAGCGTGCCGACCGACGCGACCGAGCTCTACCAGGAAGGCGTCATCATCCCGCCGACGCAGCTGTTCCGCGCGGGCGAGCTGGACGAGAACCTCTTCCGCCTGCTGACGCGCAACGTGCGGCTGCCGGACGTCTTCACCGGCGACCTCATGGCCCAGGTGGCGGCCGGACGGCTGGGCGGCCTCCGGCTGCGCGAGCTGTTCGCGGCGCACGGCGCGGAGACCGTGATCGCCTGCATCGAGGAGCTGCTGTCGCGCGCCGAGCGGCTCACGCGCGCCCAGATCGAGGCGATCCCCGATGGGGACTATGCCTTCGAGGACTGGCTCGACGACGATGGCGTGCGCATCGGCGAGCCGGTCAAGATCGCCGTCACACTGCGCGTGCGCGGCTCTTCCATGACGTTCGATTTCACGGGGAGCGACCGCCAGGTCGACGGCCCGTTCAACTCGGTGCCGGCCTCGACCATGTCGGCGGTCTACTACGCCGTGCGCGCCATCTCGGACGCCTCGATCCCGAACAACGGTGGCTGCTTCCGCGCCGTGGACGCCGTGCTGCCCGAGGGCACCATCGTCAATCCGCGGCCGCCGGCACCGGTCAGCAGCCGCACCGCCACCATCAAGCGCATCGCCGACACGATCCTCGGCGCCCTCGTGGGCGCCCTGCCCGGCCGGATGCCGGCGGCGAACTCCGGCACCCTGCTCGTGATGGCCTTCGGCGGCCGCGATCCGGAGACGGGCCGCCCCTTCGTGGCGAGCGAGCTCGCCGCGGGCGGCATGGGCGCCCGGCCCACCAAGGACGGCATCGACGTCATCGAGACCGACGTCTCCAACTGCATGAACATCCCCGTGGAGTCGGTGGAGATGAGCTTCCCGCTCCGCATCCCGCGCGTCCGGCTCTGGAGCGGCTCCGGCGGCGCCGGCCGCTTCCGCGGCGGCCTCGGCCTCGAGAAGGTCTTCGAGGCGACCAGCACCGACGTGATGGTCTCCCACCGCGGCGAGCGCTTCGCCTCGTCGCCGTGGGGGCTCGAGGGCGGCGCGCCCGGCGCCCGCGCGCACGCCTTCATTCTCCGGAAGGACGGCACGCGCGAGGAGCTGCCCTCGAAGAAGATGATCGTCCTTCATCCCGGCGACCAGCTCTGGGAGTACATCGCCGGCGGCGCCGGCTACGGCGACCCGCTCGACCGCGATCCCGCCGCCGTCCTCGCCGACGTGCAGGACGGCAAGGTCCCGGCCGCGCTGGCCGCCACCGAGTACGGCGTCCGGCTCACGCCGGACGGCGCCGCGGTGGACGAGGTGCAGACCAAGGAGTGCCGCGAGACGCTGCGCCGGCGGCGCGCGCCGGCCGCGTCGTCATGAAGCCGCTGCTGGCCTTCGGGCTCTGGGACTGGGTGGAGCGGCACCGCCGGGACTTCGAGCCGCCGGTCGGGAACAAGGTGATCTGGGAGGACTCGCAGTTCACGGCCATGATCGTGCGCGGCCCGAACGCGCGACGCGACTTCCACGTCGACCCCTCGGACGAGATCTTCTACATGCTGCGCGGCGACATGGTGCTCGAGTACATGGAGGACGGGCGCCGCCTGCGGCAGACGATCCGCGAGGGCGAGCTACTGCTCGTGCCGGCGCTCACGCCGCACTCGCCGCACCGGCCGGCCGACACGTGGGGGCTGGTCGTGGAGATCAAGCGCCGGCCGGACCAGACCGAATCGCTGCGGTGGTTCTGCGACCGCTGCGACGCGCTGCTGCACGACGTGACGCTGCACGTGGCCGACATCGAGCGCGACCTCACGACGGCCATCGCGCGCTTCGACGCGAGCCTGGAGCTACGGACGTGCCGCGCCTGCGGTCACGTCCAGCCCGAACGGCCGCCGACGCCGATGCCGGCGGAGACAACCGCGTAGGAGTCGCTGAAATGGGGGGCCCCCGGAGCGGCTAATTCGCGGGGCGCCACAGCTCCGCCGGTCCCGAGCCGTCATGGAGGCTTGGGGGGCCACCCGGAGCCCTCCATATTCGAGGGGCGTCACGGCTCCGCCGGGGCGTCCCGAGCCGCC
>DASUPA010000079.1:0-5028 GCA_036276335.1 Candidatus Methylomirabilota bacterium
GCTCCAGCCGCCGTCAGCTCTTCCCCGAGCGCCACCACATCGGCCGGCGGCACCATCGGATCATCCCAGCCATGGAACGCAATGACCTTCGCCTCGATGGGGGCGGTCGTCAGCCCCTCGGGCCGGCCGGACAGGCGTGAAAGCTCGCCACAGCGTCCCCCTGGTGCGCTCCGTTCAAGGGCTCGTCCACATCGGAGACCGGCTCGCGACGAGGCGGTCGCGCTCGGGTCTTCAGGATACAGTAGCGACCCATGGCGCTGGTGATGCTGGGGTGCGGGTGGATCGCGCGCCGCCATGCCGCGGCCGCGCGCCGGCTCGGCCTGCCGGTGATCTTCGCCAGCCGCGACGTCGGCCGAGCGCGCGCGTACGCGCGCGAGTTCGGCGGGGTGGCGGCGTACGGCGACTACGCGGCGGCGCTGCAGGACGCGCGCGCCCGCGCCGCCGTCGTCTGCACGCCGCACGACCGCCACGTGGCGGACGTCCTGGCGGCCCTCGACGCCGGCCGCCACGTCCTCGTCGAGAAGCCGATCACGCGAACGCTCGAGGAGGCGGACCGGATCATCGACGCCGCCGCGCGCGCCGGCCGCGTGCTCATGGTGGCGGAGAACTTTCACTTCATGCCGGCCTTTCGCTGGGTGCGGCGCTGCCTCGACGACGGGGCGGTCGGCGCCGTGCGCGAGCTGCACCTGGTGGCCCGGGGCTGGCGCCGGCACGCGGGCTGGCGGTGCGAGCCGGAGGCCGGCGGCGGCGCGCTCATCGACGGCGGCATCCACTACGTCCACAACCTGCGCTGGTGGGGCGGCGAGGTCCGTCGCCTGTTCGCGCTGCGGCCGCCGCAGACGCTCGAGACGATGGCCGGCGAGGACGCCGTCGACGTGCTGGCCGAGGTCGCGGGCGGCGCCGTCGGCGTGCTCGCCAATTCTCTTGCGGCGCCGGGGCTTCCGCGGTTTCAATGGTCGTCGGTCACGGGGACACGGGGCACCTGCTTCGCGGACAACCGAGGGCGTCTCGTCGTCGTGCGGGGGGAGGGTGGCCTGCGGTTCCGGCTGTTCCGTCGCGACACGCGCGGCCACGAGGCGATGCTGAGGGCTTTCGACGACGCCATGACGAGAGGCCGGGCGAGCGAGATGGACGGCACGGCCGGGCGCCGCGATCTCGCGGTGGTCCTGGCCGCCTACCGGTCCATCGCCGAGGGCCGGCCGGTGGAGCCCGCATGCTGAGCGAGGAAGCGCTCATCTTCCTGGGCGGACTCGCCGCGCTCGGCGGCGTCGCCATGAGCGTGCTCGAGCTGCTGTGGCCGACGCGGCCGCGTCATCCCGTGCGCCGCGTCGTCGCCGCGCCCGACCCGGCGCCACCGCCCGCTGTCCCGATCCCGTCACCGCCGGGCCCCGGCCCGTCGCCGCCGGCTTCCGTCGCGCCGCGACGCCGGTGGCGCTCGAACCGCCCGCGTCACGCGATGAATGGCTTCCGCAACCCGTACCAGCGGCGCGAGAGGCGGGAGCCGGCGCGCGCCGGCGCGGCGAGCCCGCTCACCGAGCGCGCGTGGAGCGCACCGCCGTCGGTGGAGCTCCCGCCGGCCGCGCCGCCGCCGGACCCGCAACCGGCGGTCGACGCGGCGAGTGCGGTCGAGCGGTGCTTCGCGCTCTACGAGCAGCGCGCGTATGCCGAGGTCCTGGCCGCCGCCCCGCCGGCCATCGCGGCCAGCGCCGAGGCCGGGCGGCCGGCCGATGTCGCGCGGCTCTGGTCGATCGTCGCGCTGGCCGAGCAGGCGCGCGAGGACCGCGCCGCCGCGCGCGAAGCCCTGGAGTCCGCCATCGGCGCCGCGCCGGCGGACGAGCGGCCCGCGTACCAGCGTCAGCTCGCGACGCTGGCCGCGAACGTGGCGCAGACGCTGGTCGTCCAGGCGGAGGGCGTGCGCGGGCCGAGCTCCGAGGACCACCTGCGCGCGCTCCGCGAGGCGCTCGACTGGCTCGAGTGCGGCACGGCGGCGGCGCCGGCCGACGCCGCGCTCCGCGAGCTCGCCGCGGACGTCGAGACGCGCCTGTGGCCGAGCTACGAGCGCGTGGTCACGAGCCTCGTCCAGCGCCAGCAGTTCGGCGCCGCGCGGCGGCTCCTGCGCGAGGCGCTCGACCACCCGCGCGTTCCGGCCGAGCGGACGGAGGCCTTCCGCGAGCTGTTCTCGGGCACGTTCGGCGGCGAGATCGGGCAGCTCACGGCCCAGGCGATCCGGTCGATGCACGACGCGCGGGAGACCGAGGCGCTCGCGGCGCTGGAGCGTGCCGAGCGGCTGCTCGAGAGCATCCACGACGATGTCCTGCCGCCGAAGCGCCGCGAGGAGGTCGATCGGCGGCTTTGGTGGGGCTACAAGAAGCTCGGCCGGCGCCGCGCGCAGGCGGGCGAGCACGAGGCGGCGGCCGAGGCTCTCGCCCGCGCGCTGCGCTTCGCCGGCACCGGGACCGATCGCCAGGCCGACACCCGGGCGGCGCTCGTGCGCGCGCTGGAAGGGCTGGTGGAGACCCGCGTCCTCCGCATCCGGGGGCTGGCCGAGTCGGGCGACCACGCCGGCGCGGCGGCGCAGAGCGACGCGCTGTGGGCGCGCCTGCGCGCTGCCGTCGCCGACGGCCTCGAGGAGACGGAGCTCGCCGTGGCCTTCGCGAAGGCCCGGCGCGCGCTCGACGAGGTGGGCGTCCGGCAGTGAGCGCGGCGCCGCGGTCGCTCGGCGAGATGCTCGACGCGGCGGCCGAGCGGTGGCCCGACAAGCCGGCGGTGGTCTTCAAGGGCGCCGCGCTGACCTATCGCGAGCTGCGCGGCCGCGTCGACGCCTTCGCGCGCGGCCTGCTGGGGCTCGGGCTCGGGCCCGGCGACCACGTCGCCCTGTGGATGCCCAACGCGCCCGCGTGGAACGTCGTCAATCTCGCCGTCGCTCGCATCGGCGCCGTCACGGTCACCTGCAACAGCCGGTACAAGGCGCTCGAGCTCGAGTACCTGCTCCGGCAGTCGGACGCGCGGGCGCTCGTCATGGCCGACGGGTTCGAGGCCGCGGGCATCGATTACCTCGACATCGCGCGCACGGTGGTGCCGGACGTGCTGTGGCAGTCGGACCGCCGCCTGGTCAGCGCGAAGTTCCCGGAGCTGCGGCACGTCGTCGTCTTCGGCGAGCGCCGCGACCCGGGCTGCCTCGGCGCCGACGAGGTCCTGCGCCGCGGCGAGCGCGTGCCACGCGCGGAGCTGGCGCGCATCACCGTGCCGCCCACGGCCCCGGCCGCGATGCTGTACACGTCCGGGACGACCGGCGATCCGAAGGGCTGCCTGCTGTCGCACGGCAGCTTCTGGTACAAGGCGCGGGAGTACACGGCGCTGCACGGCTGGACGCCGGAGGACCGGTGCCTGGTGGCCGTGCCGTACTTCCACATCTTCGGCGCCCTCGGCGGCATCACCGCCAACGTCCTCGCGGGCTCGACGCAGATCCTGATGGAGACCTTCGACCCCGCGGAGGCGATGCGTCTCATCGAGGCGGAGCGGGTGACCGTCTTCTCCGGCGTGCCGACGATGTTCATCACCATCCTCGGCCACCCGCGGTTCGCGCAGCACGACCTGCGCTCGCTGCGCACGGGGACCATCGGCGCCGCGCCGGTGCCGGTCGAGATGATGCGCAGGATCCTCGACCGCGAGCAGGGGCTCGGCATGGACGCGACGGTCGTGTACGGCCTCACCGAGGCGACCGGCGCCACGCACTTCACGCGACTGGGCGATCCCCTCGACAAGCGGGTGGCCACTGTCGGCCGCGCGACGGGCGACCTCGAGGATCGGCTCGTGAATCCGACGACCGGCCGCGTGTGCACGGTCGGCGAGGAGGGCGAGGTGTGCGTGAAGGGACCGAGCCTGATGCTCGGCTACTACAAGAAGCCGGAGGCGACGGCCGAGAAGATCCGCGACGGCTGGCTGCACACCGGCGACATGGGCGTCAAGGACGCGGACGGCTACCTGCGCATCACCGGCCGCCTGACCGACATGATCATCGTCGGCGGCTTCAACACGTATCCCGCCGAGATCGAGAACTTCTACCTGCGCCACCCGAAGATCCTCGACGTGTCGGTCGTCGGCGTGCCCGACCCGGTGATGGGCGAGGCCGTGATGGCGTTCGTCATCCCGAAGGCCGGGGAGACGCTGACACCCGAGGAGGTGCGGGCGTTCGCGACGGGCCGGATCGCCAACTTCAAGGTGCCGCGGCACGTCGAGATCGTCGGCGAGTTTCCGCTGACCGGCTCCGGCAAGGTGCAGAAGTTCAGGCAGAAGGCGTACGCGATCGACACGTACGGCTTCCGCCCCCCGACGTAGCGCCGGCGCGGCCGGCGCTCAGACGGTGATGGAGCGCGCGAACTCGCGGTTGAGGGTGACGCCGAGGCCGGGCCGGTCGGAGGCGTGCACGAAGCCGTCGCGGAGATCGAAGGGCTCCTGCACGAGGTCGTTGAGCAGTGGATTGTCGCCCCGCGTCAGCTCGAGCAGGGTCACGCAGGGCGTCGCGATCGCCAGGTGCAGGCCGGAGGCGAAGAGGATCGCGGAGCCCCAGAGATGCGGGGCGACGGTGAGGCCGTGGGCGGCGGCGAGGGCGCAGATGCGCAGCGTCTCCGTGAGGCCGCCGGCGATGGCGACGTCGGGCTGCAGGACGTCGACGGCACGGGCGGCGATGAGGTCGCGGAAGGCGAAGCGCGTCTGCTCGCTCTCGCCCGAGGCGATGGAGATGTCGGTGGAGGCCCGCACCTCGGCCTGACCGGCGACGTTGTCCGCGGACACGGGCTCCTCGAGCCAGGCGAGGTCGCAGTCGACGACCTTGCGCGCGAAGCGCTGGGCGTCCCGCACCGACCACGTGCCGTGCGCGTCCACCATGATGCCGATCTCCGGACCCAGGGTCTCGCGCACCTCGCGCACGCGCGCCGCGGAGTCGTCCACGCTCCGGTCTTGAAGGCCGACGCGCATCTTCACGGCCCGATGCCCGCGCTCGACGTACTGCCGGAGCTGCTTGCCGAT
>DASUPA010000080.1:0-3647 GCA_036276335.1 Candidatus Methylomirabilota bacterium
AAGGCGAACTTGTCGATGTGGAAGTGCTCGTCGGCCGGCGTTAGGACCTCCGACTCGTCGATGAAGTCGACGCCGAGGGCCTCGAGGATCTGCGCCTCGACGAAGTGCCCGATGCGCGCCTTGGCCATCACGGGAATGGTCACCGCCTTCTGGATCTCCTGGATCTTCTTCACGGGCGACATGCGCGCCACGCCGCCGTCCTTCCGGATGTCCGAGGGCACCCGCTCGAGGGCCATGACGGAGGCGGCGCCCGCGTCCTCGGCGATCTTCGCCTGCTCGGCGTTCGTCACGTCCATGATGACGCCGCCCTTCAGCATCTCCGCCAGCCCGATGTGCTTGCGATCCGCGATCCTCAGTCCGTTCAGCTCGGCCATCGTCGTCTCCTTTTGCTCCGCCTACACGAGCGGAGCCGCCACTCGCTCCAGTCCGTCCGTGCGCGCCGGCAGCCGGCGCGCGCTCCTGATCACCTCGGCCAGCCGCTTCACACCCTCCTCGATCCGCGCCGCCGTCACCGACGAGAACGACAGGCGCAGCGTCCGCTCGCCGGCCCCGTCCACCCAGAACGCCGTGCCCGGCGTGAAGGCCACGCCACGCTCGATCGCCCGGGGCAGCAGCGCGGTCGCCTCCAGCCCCGCCGGCAGCGTGAGCAGCAGCGAGAACCCGCCCTGCGGCTCGGTCCACGCCACGTCGTCCGGCATCCGGCGCCTCAGCGCGGCCAGCAGCACGGCCCGCCGCCGCGCGTACTCGCCGGCGACGCGCGCGACGTGCCGGTCGAGCAGCCTGCGCTCGCAGAACCGGTGCACGGCCGCCTGGATGAGCGCGCTCGTGTGCAGGTCGGCGAGCTGCTTGGCCGCCTGCAGCCGCTCGGCCAGCGCCGCCGGCGCCACCAGCCAGCCGAGGCGCAGCCCCGGGAACAGGATCTTCGAGAACGTGCCGATGTAGATCACCACGCCGTCGCGGTCGAGCGCCTTCAGCGGGCCCGGGGGGCGCTCGCCGTAGTACAGGCTGCCGTCGAAGCCGTCCTCCACGATCGGCACCTGGTGGCGGGCCGCCGCCGCCAGCAGCCGCACGCCGACCTCGCGGCGCATGGTGAGCCCGGTCGGGTTGTGCGCGCTCGGCTGGCAGTAGAACATCTTCGGCGAGTGGCGCTCCAGCACGCGCTCGAAGCGGTCCACGCGCGGCCCCGCCTCGTCGCGATCCACGGCGAGGAGCTGGGCGCCGAACGAGCGGAACACCTGCATGGCCCGCGGATACGTCGGCTGCTCGATGGCCACCGCGTCGCCCGGATCGAGCAGCGTGCGCGCGATGAGGTCGAAGCCCTGCTGCGAGCCGTTCACGATGAGGATGTCCTCCGCGCGCGCCTCGAGGCCGAACCGCAGCAGGTACGCGGCCAGGTATCGCCGCAGCGGCGGGTAGCCGCCGACGGGGTAGTACTGGAGCAGGGACTCCCCCTCCTCGCGCACGACCTCGTTCAGGACGCGGCGGAACGCCTCGGTCGGGAACAGCCCGCTGTCCGGCATGCCGCCGGCGAACGAGACGAGGTGGTCGCCGCCGGCGCGCGGCGACATCGCGCGGACCCGCTCGCTGTCGGCCTCCACGATCCGCGCGCTGCGCGACAGCAGGCCCGACCAGTTGATCGGCGCCGCCGGCGGCGCGGCCGCCTCCGGCGGGCCGGCGCCGTCGGGCGGGCCCGCCACGAACGTCCCCTGCCCGACGTGGGCCCGGGCCCAGCCCGCGGCGACGAGCTCGTCGTAGGCGAGCGCCACCGTCGCCCGGTTGACGCCGAGCGAGCGCGCCAGCTCGCGGGTGGCCGGCAGCTTCACGCCGGGCGCCAGCAGCCGCTCGGCGATGAGGCGCTCGAGGTGCGCCTGGATCTGGCGGGCCAGCGGCACCGGCTTGTCGCGGTCGAGCGGGATCTGCATGCCAGCCATTTTGGCCTTGGTTTCCCCTCCGTCAAGCGCCAATTGGCCCATCTGCGACCCAGCCACGAATCCGGGCGCTATACTGGCGCCATCCCCGATCGAGGAGGTCCCATGGGCAAGGAGATGAAGGAGTTCGCCGGGTTGTACTACCGGGAGGGCGCGCTGGATCCGAAGACCATGCAGCTGGTCGCGCTGGCCGCGATGGCCGCCGCCGGCTGCACCTCCTGAGTGCCCGGACGCTTCGCGGCCGCGAAGCAAGCCGGCGCCACCGAGGACGAGCTGAGCGAGACGCTGATGTACGCGATGCGCGGACGCGCCCGCGCCGCCTGGTCCACGATCAAGCACATTCCGGACATCGAGGACCAGAACAAGGCGTGGAAGACGACGTTCGAGCGGGAGCACGGACGGTGATCCGGGGCGCCGGCCGGCCGCCCGGCCGGCGCCCGCCGGGGGCGTGCACATGAGCATGGGCGACGCGCCGATCAAGCAGGCGGTGAAGTGGATCGACGAGCGGCTGCGCGACGATCCCGCGGCCGACCGCACGAAGCTCGTCGACGAGGCGTCGCGGCGCTTCGATCTCTCGCCGCTCGACGCCGATTTCCTCTCGCGCCACCTCGCGGAGCGGGCGCGCCGGACCCCGTGAGCGACGCGCAGACCCGGCGCGTCCAGGAGCAATTCGGACGCGCCGCCGCCGAGTACGTCGCCAGCGCCGGCCACGCCGGCGGCGACGATCTCGACACGCTGCTGGGCTGGGGTCGCGGCCGGCGTCCCGCCCGCGTCCTCGACGTGGCCACCGGCGGCGGCCACACGGCGCTGGCGTTCGCGGCCCTCGCGCGCGAGGTCGTGGCCTTCGACGTCACTGAGCCGATGCTGGGCGCGGCCCGCCGGTTCATCGCGGGCCGGGGCCTCACGAACGTCCGCTACGCCGCCGGCGACGTCGCCGCGCTGCCGTTCCGCGACGGGGCCTTCGACGTCGTCACCTGCCGCATCGCGGCCCACCACTTCGCCGAGCCGGCGGCGGCCGTGCGCGAGGTCCGCCGCGTGCTGCGCCAGGCCGGGACGTTCCTTCTCCAGGACATCCTGGGACGCGACGACGCCGAGGCGAACGCCTTCATCCGCGAGGTGGAGCAGCGGCGCGATCCTTCCCACGTGAAGTCGTATCGGCTGGCCGAGTGGCGGGCGTTCCTCCGCGCCGCCGGACTCACCGTCATGGAGCACGTGACCGTGCCGAAGCTCCGCGTCTGGGACGACTGGACGGGCCGCATGAAGATGAGCGCCGAGGCCCGCGCCGACCTCGAGCGGTTCGTGCGCGCCGCTCCCGAGCGGCTCCGCGCCGCCTTCGACGTCCGCCTCACCGAGCACGGGGTCGAGTCCTTCACCGACTTCATGCTGGTACTCCGCGCCGAGCGCGATTAGCGCAGCCGCACCAGCGTCGCGCCGCGGCCGCCGCGGTCCTCGGGGGCGTCGGCGAAGGCCGCGACCAGCGCGTGCCCGCGCAGGAGCGACTGCACCGTCGCCCGCTGCACGCCGATCCCGCGGCCGTGGATGATCCGGACCTCGAGGAAGCCGCGCGCGTGCGCCGCACGCAGATACTCGTCGACGACCGAGGGGACGTCGCGGGGCAGGAAGGAATGGAGATCGAGGCTGTCCTCGATCGGCAGCTCGACGGGGTCGTCGCCGCTCAGCCGCCTACAGCCGCGGGCCGGCCATCACGTGCTGCTGCCA
>DASUPA010000081.1:0-4449 GCA_036276335.1 Candidatus Methylomirabilota bacterium
GGCCGCCCTCGCCCGCGCCATCCTCGCGATGCTGGCCGAGCCGGAGGCGGCGCGGGCGATGGCCCGGCGCGGTCAGGCCGAGGTCCTCGCCGGCCAGTCGATGGACGCGGCGATGGCGCGCACGGTGGCCGTCTACGAGGCGGCGCACGCCGCCCGGGCGCGCCGCCCCGCCCCGGCGTATTGACTATATAGCAATATTTATATATAAAGGTGGGCGTGTCGGAGACGGCGCGCCGGTTCGAGCTGCAGATGCTGAAGGCGGAGTTCTTCAAGGCCCTGGGCCACCCCACGCGCATCCGCATCCTCGAGATCCTCCGCCACGGCCAGCGCAGCGTGCAGGAGCTGCAGCAGGCGCTCCGGCTCGACCAGTCGATCGTCTCCCAGCATCTCGCCATCCTCCGCGCCAAGAACGTCGTCGACACCCGCAAGCAGGGCACGACCGTCCGCTACACCGTTCGCGATGCGGCCGTGGGCGAGCTGCTCGACGTCGCGCGCCGGATCTTCGGCCGCCACCTCGAGGACAGCCGCTCCATGCTCGCCGAGCTCCGGCGCGAGCAGCGCGGCGTCCGCCGCCGCTGAGCCGATGTTCCGCCAGCTCCGGGTCGCCCTCCGCGCCGGCGTCGTCACCGAGCCGCCGGCCGGCCCCGACGAGGTCGAGCGGCTCGGCGTTGAGCTCGCGCGCGAGGTCCGGGCACGCTTCGGACGCTCCCTGCACATCCGGCAGGTCGACGCCGGCTCGTGCAACGGCTGCGAGCTCGAGATCGGCGGGCTCACCGGGCCGCACTACGACCTGGAGCGCTTCGGCCTGCACTTCGTCGCCTCGCCCCGCCACGCCGACTGCCTTCTCGTGACCGGTCCCGTCACGCGCAACATGGCGGAAGCGCTGCGCCACACGTACGAGGCCACGCCGGACCCGAAGATCGTCGTCGCGGCCGGCGACTGCGCGGGAGACGGCGGCATCTTCCGCGGCTCGTACGCCATCACGGGCGGCGTGGCGGAGGTCGTGCCCGTGGACGCCTTCATCCCGGGCTGTCCACCCTCGCCCGCCGCCCTGCTCGCGGGCCTCCTCGACGCGCTCGGACGCCGCCGCGGATGAGCGTCGCCGGGTACGTCCTCGCGGCATGCCTGGGCGGCGTGGGCGCCGTCGCCGGCCTCGCCGGCATGCTCGGCCACGCGTGGAGCGCGCACGTGGGCTGGCTGGTACCGCTCGGCGGCCTCGAGCTCCAGATGGACCGTCTCGCGGGCTGCTTCGTCGCCATCGTCGGGATCACGTCGATCCCGGTGTCGATCTACGCCGGCGGCTACGCCGGCCGCGACCGCCGCGGGGTCGCCGCCTATCTCGTCTTCGTCGCCTCCATGCTGCTGGTGCCGCTCGCCGCGAACACCATGACGTTCGCGATCGCCTGGGAGCTCATGTCGCTGGCGTCCTACCTCCTCGTCGTGCAGCACCGCGGCGCGGCGGCGGCGCACGCGGGCTGGGTCTACGCCGTGATGACCCATGCGGGCCTCGGCTGCCTGCTGGCCGGCATGCTGCTGCTGGGCGCGTGGACCGGCAGCGCGCGCTTCGTGGACTGGACGGCGGCCGCGCCGGCGCTCGACGCGGCGTCACGGTCGCTCGCTTGGGGACTGCTCGCGGCCGGTTTCCTGGCGAAGGCGGGGGCGATCCCGCTCCACGTGTGGCTGCCCCTCGCCCACCCCGCGGCGCCGAGCCACGTCTCCGCGCTGATGTCGGGCGTGATGATCAAGCTCGGCCTCTACGGGCTCGTGCGCGCGAGCTTCGGCTGGCTCGGCACGGGGCCCGCCTGGTGGGGCACGGCGCTGCTCCTGCTCGGCGTGGTCGCCGCCGTCGGCGGGGTGCTCTACGCGCTCGCGGACCGTGACCTCAAGCGCCTGCTCGCGTACTCGTCGATCGAGAACGTCGGCATCATCCTCATCGGGCTCGGCGCCGCCGTCGCCTTCCGCGCCACCGGCGCCGATGCCCTGGCGCTGCTGGCGCTGACGGCGGCCCTCTGCCACGCCGACAACCACGCCGCCTTCAAGAGCCTCCTGTTCATGGCGGCGGGCAGCGTGCTGCACGCCACCGGGACGCGCGACCTCGAGTCGCTCGGCGGACTCGTGAAGCGCATGCCGTGGACGGCAGCGGGCTTCTTCGTGGGGTCGGCGGCCATCGCCGGCCTGCCGCCGCTCAACGGCTTCGTGAGCGAGTGGCTGACCTTCCAGGCGCTGCTCCAGAACGTGCAGCTCCGCATCCCGGGCCTGAACCTGGTCTTCACCCTCGCCGTCGCCGCGCTCGCGCTCACCGGCGGGCTCGCCATCGCCTGCTTCGTGAAGGCGTACGGCATCGGCTTCCTCGCGCTGCCGCGGAGCGAGGCGGCCGCCGCGGCCCACGAGGCGCCCCTCTCCATGCGCGTCGCGATGATGCTCGGCGCGGGCGCCTGCGTGGCGCTCGGCCTCGGCGCGACCGCCGTCGTCGACGCGCTCGGCGCCGTCGCCGCCGCCGTCGTGCCGGCGGCGACGCCGATCGTGTCCGGGGACTGGCTGACGCTGCACGTGTCGGGCGGCTTCGCGAGCATGTCGACGGCGCAGCTCGCCGTCGTCCTGGCCGGCGCCCTGCTGGTGCCGCTCGCCGTCCTGACCCTGGCGGGCGCCCGGCCCGCCGCGCGCCGGTACGAGACCTGGGGCTGCGGGCGGCTGCTGCAGACACCGCGCATGGAGTACACGGCCACCGCGTTCGCCAATCCCTTCACGCGCGTCTTCGACTTCGTCTACCGGCCGGTGAAGCAGCTCGACATCGAGGCGCATCCCGAGTCGCGCTTCTTCGTCCGGCGCATCGCCTACGCCAATCCGACGCGGTTCATCGTCGACGAGTGGGTGTACCGGCCGGTCGACCGCGCGCTGCGCGCCGTCACGCAGCGCGCCGCCGCGATCCAGTCGGGCAGCCCGAACCTGTACCTCGCCTACCTCCTCGCCGTGCTCCTGCTGCTCCTGGTGCTCGCGTGACCGCCGTCGTCGTGGGCGGCATCCTGCAGGTGGCCGCGGTGGCGGCCGGCGCGCCCTTGCTCGTCGGGACGCTGCGCCACCTCAAGGCGCGCCTGGTGGGACGGCGCGGCCCCGCCCCGTGGCAGCCGTATCGGGACCTGGCCAAGCTGTTCGGGAAGACACCCGTGGTGTCGACGACGACGTCGTGGATCTTCCGCGCCACGCCGTACGTCCTCTTCGCGACGATGCTCGCGGGCGCGCTGGCGACGCCGGTCCTGTCCTCCCGCCCGCCGCTGGGCTTCGCCGGGATCGTGCTCCTCATGTACCTCTTCCTGGCCGGCACGTTCTTCCTGACGCTGGCCGGCCTCGACGCCGGCAGCGCCTTCGGCGGCATGGGCAGCAGCCGGGAGGCGGCGGTGGCGGCGCTGGCGGAGCCGACGGTCATCCTGGCCGTGCTCGCCCTCTCGCTGCGCGCGAACACCACCAATCTCGGCGGCGTGGTGGAGCGGCTGTCGGGCGATCCCCTCCTCGCGGCGAATCCCGCCCACTTGCTGGCCTTCTCCGCCTTCTTCATCGTCATGCTGGCCGAGACCGGCCGCCTGCCCGTCGACAACCCCGCCACGCACCTCGAGCTCACGATGATCCACGAGGCGATGGTGCTCGAGTATTCCGGGCGGCACCTCGCGCTGGTCGAGTGGGCGTCGGGGATGAAGCTGCTGCTCTTCCTCACGCTGCTCGCGAACCTGTTCTTCCCCTGGGGCGTGCCCGCCGTCCTGGCGCCCCTGCCGCTCCTGCTCGGCGTGATCGTGCTGCTCGCCAAGCTCGCGGTGCTCACGGTCGCCATCGCGGTGCTCGAGACCAGCATCGCCAAGCTCCGCCTGTTTCGCGTCCCGGAGCTGCTGGCCGGCTCGTTCGCGCTGGCCCTGCTCTCGGTGACGGCGGTGTTCCTGCTGCGATGAGAGCCGCCAGCAACCTGCTCGCGTTCTTCGCGCTCGGAGCCACTCTCGTCCTCGTCTGGCGGCAGTCGTGGCGGGGCCGCCTCCGGCTGTTCATCGTGCAGTCCTGGCTGCTGGCGACGCTCGCGGCCGTGGTCGGCCTGCTCGCGCGACGGCCCGCGCTCGTGGTCGTCGGCGTCGCGTTCGCCGTGATGAAGACGTGGATCATCCCGCGCGTGCTGCGGCGCATGGCCCAGGGCAGCCCGCTGCGGCCGGTGGCGCCGGGCCGCTCCGCGGGGCTGCCCGTGCTCGCGGCCGGCGTCCTGGTGGTGGTCGCCTACGTGGTCATGCTGCCCGTCACGGGCGTGGTGGCCGCCGGGGTGGAGACCCGGAGCGCCATGCCGCTCGCCTTCGCGATGGCCCTCATCGGGCTCTTCGTCTGCGTCACCGGGCGCGATGCGCTGGGCCAGGTCATCGGCTTCCTGGTCTTCGAGAACGGCATCTTCGCGCTGGCCGTCCTGGCGACGTACGGTCT
>DASUPA010000082.1:0-2017 GCA_036276335.1 Candidatus Methylomirabilota bacterium
GATGGCCGCCACCAGCGACGAGTCGATGCCGCCGGAGAGTCCGATCACCACCCGCGTGAAGCCGTTCTTCTGGACGTAGTCCCGCGTGCCGGTGACGAGGGCGTGGAAGACCTCGTCCACGCGCTCGAGCGGCGTCGCCACCGCGGCCGCGATCGCGTGCGGGCGCGGCGCGCGGGCCACCGGCGTCAGCGCGATCCGCGGCGGCGCGGCCTCCTGCTCGCGCGATTCCTTGCGCCGCCGCGAGTCCTGGAGCCGCGCGCGAAAGACGGCGTCCAGGTCGAGGTCCGCGGTGAGCAGCTCCGCCTGGAACTGCCGGGCGCGGGCCACCACCTCGCCGCGCGCGTCGACGACGACGCTGCCGCCGTCGAAGACCAGCTCGTCCTGGCCGCCCACCATGTTGACGAAGGCCAGGCACACGACGTCGTCGGCGGCGCGCGTGGCCACCATCCGCTCGCGGAACTGCGCCTTGCCCGCGTGGAAGGGCGAGCCGTTGATGGTGACGATCAGCTCCGCGCCGGCCAGCGCCTGGCGGGTGGTCGGGCCGGTCGGATACCAGATGTCCTCGCAGATGTTGACGCCGAAGCACGTCTCGCCGAGCGTGAAGACGGGTGCCTCGCGGCCGGCCTGGAAGTAGCGGTTCTCGTCGAAGACGCCGTAGTTCGGCAGGAACTGCTTGTGGTACACGCCCGCGAGGGCGCCGTCGTGAACGACGGCGGCCGCGTTGTAGATGTCCTGGCGCTTATCGACGAAGCCGACGACGGCGGTGATCCCGCGCGCGGCCTGCACGACGTCCCGCAGGCCGGCCAGGTTCGCCTCGATGAACGCCGACTTGAAGAGAAGGTCTTCCGGCGGATAGCCCGTGACCGCCAGCTCGGGGAAGGCGACCAGGTCGGCGCCGAGCGCCCGCGCGCGGTCGATGCCGTCGATGATCCGCCGGACGTTGCCCTCGATGTCGCCCACCGTGGGGTTGATCTGGGCGAGGCTGACGCGGAAGCGCCGCATGGCAGTATTGTAAACCGCATGGAATCCCGCCGCCGCGCCCTGCTCACGGCCGCCGTCGGCTTCGCCCAGCTCCGCCTCGAGCCGTCGCCGGCGCCGGTGGCGACGCTCCACGCGTGGCTCTCCACCTGGTCGGGCATCGGACACGTCGCCCACGGCATGGCCCGCCAGGGCTACGACCTGAGCCTCACCCGGTACGACGGCCGCGGGTGGCGCGCGACGTTCTACGCCAGCGGCGTCGAGCACTCCGCCACCTCCGCCACCGGCAGCGCGTTCGAGGCGACGCCGTACCGGGCGGTGCAGGCCGCGGCGTGGCGCGCGCTCGCGATGCTATGATCGGGCGATGCCCGCGAAGGTCCCCTGGCTGCCGCAGGTGCTGCCGCCCGGCGCCCGGCCCGAGCGCTGCGAGGCGTGCGGCCGGCTCGCCCTCATCCCGTGGACCCTCCGCCGCGACATCCACACGAAGACCCTGATGCGCACGTGGATCTGCACCAGCTGCCAGTCGCTCCAGGAGCGGCCCGAGCCGGAATAGCGCACTCGCGGCCGGCGAGGCCGTGTCTCAAGGACATGTCGAGCGTGGTGGTCGCGCGCTGGGAGGACTGGGCCGGCCGGGGCCTCCAGCATCTCGTCCTCGCCGAGCGTCCGGACGGCATCGTCGCCGACGCCGTCTGCGTGGTGGCCGAAGAGGGCGTCTTCGACGCCCGCTTCCGCATCCGGTGCGACACCGGCTGGCGCTGCCGCGAGCTGGACGTCGAGGTCATCGGGGAGGACCGGACGCTGCGTCTGCGCGGCGACGGCCTCGGCCGCTGGACCGACGGCGACGGCGCGCCCCTGCCGGCGCTCGCGGGCGCCGTCGACGTGGACCTGCCCATCACGCCGTTCACCAATACGCTCCCGATCCGGCGCCTGGGCCTTGCCGCCGGCGCCGCCGCCGAGATCGCGGTGGTGTACGTCCGCGCCCCTGCCCTGACCGTGGAGATCGACCGCCAGCGCTACACGTGCCTGACGCCGCTCCGGC
>DASUPA010000083.1:0-9159 GCA_036276335.1 Candidatus Methylomirabilota bacterium
GATGAGGTACCAGAGCGACACGTAGAGCGGGGTGTCCCGCCGCGTGCGGAGCGTCATGAGCATCTGCACGGTCACCACGACGATCACGCCGAGGATGACGAGCGTGTTGCCGAGCGGCAGCTCGCCCACCTCCCAGCCGCGGTTCCAGCCCGCGAGGACGAGGGCGAGGCCGACGACGAGGTTCAGGTTCCAGATCCAGAGGAGGGGCCAGCCCCAGTGCTCGCGCCAGAGTCGCACCCCACAGAGGCGCGGGACGATCCAGTGGCAGAGGCCGAGAAAGAGCGTCGAGAACGCGCCCCACACCACGCCGTTGACGTGGACCGGGCGGAGGCGGCCGAAGGAGAGCCACGCAGTATCGCCGAGGAATCCGGGATCGGTGAACTTGGCCGACACGAGCGCGCCGAGCGTCGGGAAGACGAGCAGCCACACGAAGCCCCACGCGAGCCAGTGGCGGACCAGGCCCGCCGGGACGAGCTCGTCGCCGGGGGTTACGGGCAGGGTCGCGCCCGGGTCGACAGGGGGAAGGCGGCGATCGGGCGTGGCGGGCGGAGGCCCGTCACGCCCGCGGTTCCATCAGGACAGCCGCATCGACCGGAGCCGCGCGATGCGCTCCTCCGTCGACGGGTGGGTCGAGAACAACCGCATGAGGCTCTGTCCCGTCAGGGGGTTGACGATGAAGAGATGCGCCGTGGCCGGGTTCGCGTGCATCGGCCGCATGTGCGAGGCGACCTCCAGCTTCTCGAGGGCCTTGGCGAGCGGCCATGGCCGCCCCGCCAGGCGGGCGCCGCTCGCGTCGGCCTGGAACTCGCGCGCCCGGGACACCGCGAACTGCACGAGCATGGCCGCGATCGGGGCCAGCACGGCGAAGGCGATCATGACGAGCGGGTTGCTGCCGCCGTCGTCGTCGTCGTGGGAGCGGCCGCCGAAGATGGCCGCCCACTGTGCCATGTGCGCGAGGTAGGTGATGGCGCCGGCCAGCGTGGCGGCGATGGTGGAGATCAGCACGTCGCGGTTGGTGACGTGCGAGATCTCGTGCGCGAGCACGCCCTCGAGCTCCTCGTCGTCGAGGACCCGCATGATGCCCTCGGTGACCGCCACCGCGGCGTGCTGCGGATTGCGGCCGGTGGCGAACGCGTTCGGCGTGTCGCTCGGAATGACGTAGAGCTTCGGCATCGGGATGCCGGCGCGCGTCGTGAGCCGGCGCACCATGTTGTACAGGCCCGGCGCCTGCGCCTCGTCGACCGCCCGCGCGCCGTACATCCGGAGCACGATCTTGTCGGAGAACCAGTAGCTGAAGAAGTTCATCGCCAGCGCGAGGACGAAGGCGACGAGCATGCCCTGCTGGCCGCCGATGGCTCCGCCGGCGAGCACGAGCATGGCCGTGAGCACGGCGAGCAGCAGGCCGGTCTTGAATACGTTGGACACGGCGAATCCCCCCTCTCACCCGGACGCGGCGAGTCGCGATCCGTAAACGGTCGAAAAAAAGCGTAGCAGACGGTCCGGGGCCGGTCAAACGCCTTGACTCACCGTAGCCCCGTCGATATACTGGGCCGGTTAACAAGAAAAATCTTCAATGACAGAGACTTACGCAGGTTCACGGCGATGATGATCAAGGTCTCCGAGCTCGACGAGCAGGGACTCAGCGTGACCGATCCGAGCGTGCTCGCGCGAGCCTACAGCGATCCCTCCTGGCGTCTCGAGCGCGTGTCGCTCCAGATCGATCCGGACGGAACGGACGTGTTCGTGCACGGCGTCGTCGCCGCCACCGTCCCGCAGACGTGCAGCCGCTGCCTCGAGCCGTTCCCGGCGCGGGTGGACGCGCCCGTCGACGTGCGGCTCGTGCCCCGCCCGGCCACCGCCGACAACGTCGAGCTGGGGGCCGACGACCTCGACGTGGATTTCTACGAGAACGACCTGCTGGACCTGGACCGCGTGGTGGAGACGGAAACCACGCTCGCCCTGCCAATGAAGCCGCTCTGTCGGGACGACTGTCGGGGCCTGTGCCCCGTGTGCGGCGGCAACCGCAACGTCGTGCAGTGCTCGTGCGCGGAGCGCGCGCCGGATCCGCGTCTGGCCGCGCTGCGCGACCTGGCCTCGCGCCTGCGCAACTAAGCTCCGGAGGAGACCGCCATGCCGCTGCCCAAACGACGCCACTCGAAGACGCGCGGACGGAAGCGCCGCACCCACTACAAGCTCGACGATCCGACGCGCGCCGTGTGCCCGCAGTGCCGCGAGGCGAAGCTGCCGCACCGCGTGTGCCCGCACTGCGGGTACTACAAGGGTCGCGAGATCGTCGCGACCGAAGGTAGCTAGCTGAAGATCGCGGTCGACGCCATGGGGGGCGATCACGGCCCCGCCGTGGTTGTCGAGGGCGCGGCGACGGCGGTGCGCGAGTTCGGCGCCTCCGTCATCCTCGTCGGCGATCGCGACACCATCGAGCGGGAGGTGGCGCGGCTCTCCGTCGGCCACCTCGGCCTGGAGATCCGCCACGCCTCGCAGGTCGTCGGCATGGCCGAGACGCCGTCCGTGGCGCTGCGCCGCAAGCGCGATTCGTCCCTGCGGATCGCCGCCGAGCTCGTCCGCGACGGCCACGCCTCCGCCTTCGTCTCCGCCGGCAACACCGGCGCCGCCATGGCCATCGCGATGTTCGTCATCGGCGTCCTGCGCGGCATCGACCGTCCGGCCATCGCGGCCGTGCTGCCGAGCCTCAAGCGCTACACCGTCCTCCTCGACGTCGGCGCCAACGTCGCCCCGAAGCCGTGGCACCTCTTCCAGTACGCGCTCATGGGCCACGTGTACGCGCGCGGCATCCTCGGCGTCGACCGGCCGCGCGTCGGCCTGCTGTCCGTGGGCGAGGAGGAAGGCAAGGGCAACGAGCTCACGCGGGAGGCGTACGACCAGCTGAAGGAGTCCTCGCTGAACTTCGTGGGCAACGTCGAGGGCCGCGACATCTACAACGGCTCGTGCGACGTCGTGGTGACCGACGGCTTCACCGGCAACGTCGCCCTGAAGATCTCCGAGAGCCTGGCCGAGATGCTCGGCGCCATGATCAAGGAGGAGCTCACGCGCGACCTCCGGTCCAAGCTGGGCGCCGCCCTCGCGATGCCCGCGTTCGCGCGGTTCCGCCGGCGCGTGGACTACACGGAGATGGGGGGCGCGCCGCTGCTCGGCATCGACGGCGCCGCCGTCATCTGCCACGGGGCCTCGCCGGTCAAGGCCATCAAGAACGCGGTCCGGGTCGCCGGCGAGTGGGCGAAGGCGGGATTGAACGAGCACATCAAGGCCGCCCTGGAGGCGGAGGTCGCGCGCGGGGGCCGAGAGGGGGGCCGCGAATGACGCGGGCGAAGATCATCGGCGTGGGCGCCTACGCGCCCAAGCGGATCCTCACGAACGCGGATCTCGAGAGGATCGTCGAGACCAGCGACGCCTGGATCGTGCAGCGCAGCGGCATCCGCGAGCGGCACGTCGCCGACGAGAGCGAGGCGACGTCCGATCTCGCCCTGCGCGCCGCCCAGCAGGCGATCGAGCGGGCCAACCTCGTGCCCGAGGACATCGACTTCATCGCGGTCGGGACCACGACGCCCGACATGTACTTCCCGACCGTCGGCAACATCCTGCAGCAGCGGCTCGGCTGCCGGCGCGTCGGCTCCGTGGACATGCTGGCCGCCTGCGCCTCCTCGATCTACAGCCTGTCCATCGGCTCCCAGTTCATCCAGACGGGGAAGTACCAGCGGGTCCTCTGCGTCGGCGCCGAGACGCTCTCGCGCATCACGGACTACACCGACCGCGGCACCTGCGTGCTGCTCGCCGACGCGGCGGGCGCGGCCGTCCTGGCGCCGTCCACGGACGAGCGGGGCCTGATCGACTTCGACCTCTACTCCGACGGGCAGTACTGGGAGCTCCTGTACATGCCGGGTGGCGGCTCGCGCCATCCCGCCACGCGCGAGACGGTGGACGCGCGGATGCACTACGCGAAGATGAAGGGGGCCGAGGTCTTCAAGGTGGCGGTCCGGATGTTCAGCGACTGCACCGCCCGCATCCTCGAGCGCAACGGCTTCCGCGCCGCCGATGTCGACCTCTTCATCCCGCACCAGGCGAACCTCCGCATCATCGAGGCGGCCGCCCGGCGCGTCGACCTGCCGATGGAGCGCGTGTTCGTCAACGTCGACCGCTACGGCAACACCGGCGCCGCCTCCGTCTACGTCGCCCTCGAGGAAGCGGCCTCGACCGGCCGGCTCCGCCGGGGCGACCTCGTCCTCCTGGCGGCGTTCGGCGGCGGCTTCGCCTGGGGCGCCGCCCTCATGCGCTGGTAGCCATGCTCGCCTTCGTTTTTCCGGGCCAGGGCTCGCAGGCGGTGGGCATGGGCAAGGCGTTCCACGACGCGTCGCCCGCCGCGCGGGCGGTGTTCGAGCAGGCGGACGCCGCGCTCGGCGTGCCGCTCACGCGCGTGATGTTCGAGGGGCCCGAGCGCGAGCTGGCGCTCACGGCCAACACGCAGCCGGCCGTCCTCACCGCCAGCGTGGCGGCGGCCGCGGCCTGCGCCGAGCGGGGCCTGACGCCCGCGCTGGTGGCCGGGCACAGCCTCGGCGAGTACTCGGCGCTCGTCGTCGCCGGAGCCCTGCAGCTCGCGGACGCCGTCCGGGTGGTGCGCAAGCGCGGAGAGCTCATGCAGGAGGCGGTGCCCGTCGGCACCGGGGCGATGGCGGCCATCATGGGGCTCTCGCTCGACGCCGTGGAGGCGGTGTGCCGGGAGTCGGCCCAGGGCGAGGTGGTGGAGATCGCCAACATCAACTCCGCCGCGCAGATCGTCATCGCCGGCCACGCTCGCGCCGTCGAGCGCGCGGTGGCCCTGGCGGGCCAGCGCGGCGGCAAGAAGAGCGTGCTCCTCCCCGTCAGCGCGCCGTTTCACTGCGCGCTCATGAAGCCGGCCGCCGATCGTCTGGCCGCCGAGCTCCGCGGCGTGACGGTGGCGGCGCCGAGAATCCCGGTGGTGCGCAACGTCGACGCCGGCGTGACGCGCTCGGCGAGCGACGTCGTGCCGCTGCTGCTGTCGCAGGTCGCCAGCCCGGTGCGCTGGACCGACTGCGTGGCGCGGCTGGCCGCCGAGGGCGCCACGACCTTCGTGGAGGTCGGTCCCGGACGGGTGCTGACCGCGCTCACCCGGCGCATCGTGGACGGCGCGCGGGCGCTCTCGGTGGAGGATCCGGCGAGTCTGGACAAGACGCTGGCCGCGGTGAAGGCGTGAGCGGCCTCGGCGGCAAGGTGGCGGTCGTCACGGGCGGCAGCCGCGGGATCGGCCTGGCGATCGCGGCGTGGCTGGCCGAGCACGGAGCCACCGTGGTAGTGTCTGGCCGCGACGCCGACCGCGTCCAGGCGGCGGCGAAGGAGCTGGAGGCGCATGGCACCCCGGTGCTCGGCGTACCGGCCGACGCGGCAAAGCGCGAGGACGCCGATCGGCTCGTGGACGTGACGCGGGAGCGCTTCGGGCGGCTCGACATCCTGATCAACAATGCCGGGATCACGCGCGACGGGCTCGTCATCCGAATGAAGGACGACGACTGGGACCGGGTGATGGAGGTCAACCTCCGGGGGGCCTTCCTGATGACGCGGGCAGCCGCGAAGGTCATGGTCCGCTCCAAGAACGGCGGCCGCATCATCAATATCGCCTCCACGGCGGGCGCCATGGGCAACGCCGGTCAGGCCAACTACTCGGCCGCCAAGGCCGGCCTCATCGGACTGACCAAGGCGGCGGCGCGGGAGCTCGCCCACTGGGGGATCCTCGTGAACGCGGTGGCGCCGGGGCTCATCGAGACGGACATGGCGGCGGCGATCCCGGAGGAAGCGCGCGAGGCGCTGCTCGCCCAGGTCCCCCTCAAGCGGATCGGGACCCCGCGTGAAGTAGCGGAGATGGTAGGATTCCTCGCCGGAGACGGGGCGACCTACGTGACGGGCCAGGTCTTCCACGTCAACGGCGGCCTTTATATGTGAGCGACGACGTTCAAATTCTCTTTCCGGAGGTGAGGGGTTCATGGCGAAGTCAGTCGAGGAGAAGGTGAAGGAGATCATCATCGAGCAGCTCGGGGTGGAGGAAGATGACGTCAACCCCAACGCGAAGTTCATCGAGGATCTGGGCGCCGACTCCCTCGACACCGTCGAGCTCGTCATGGCCCTGGAGGAGAACTTCGACATCCAGATCCCGGACGAGGACGCGGAGAAGATCGTGACCGTCGGCGACGCGATCCAGTACATCAAGGACAACTCGTAGGCGCCTCGTGGACAGCCCGCGCGTCGTCGTCACGGGACTCGGAGCGCTCACGCCGGTGGGCAACACCGTCGAGGAGTTCTGGGCCGCGCTGATGCAGGGCAAGTCGGGCATCGGCCCCATCACCAAGTTCGACGCCGAGGCCAAGACCGAGAGCGGTGAGTTCCAGTTCGCGACGCGCATCGCGGGCGAGGTGCGCAACTTCGACGAGTTGAAGTACGTCGAGCGCAAGGAGGCGCGGCGCCTCGATCCCTATCTCAAGTACGCGGTGGCGTGCGCCGTCATGGCCGTCCAGGACTCCGGGCTCGACACCGGCAAGGTCGACGGCACGCGCTTCGGCACGCTGATCGGCTCGGGCATCGGCGGCATCACCACGCTCCTCGACAACCACCGGACGCTGCTCGACCGGGGCCCGGACCGCGTCTCGCCGTTCTTCGTGCCCATGCTCATCATCAACATGGCCTCGGGGCTGGTCTCCATGCGCTTCGGCGCCAAGGGCCCGAACTCCTCCGTGGTCACCGCCTGCGCCACCGGCAACCACGCCATCGGCGACGCCTTCAAGATCATCCAGCGTGGCGCCGCCGACGTGATGATCGCGGGCGGCGCGGAGGCGATCATCGTGCCGCTCACCATCGCCGGCTTCTGCTCGATGAAGGCGATGTCCACGCGAAACGACGAGCCGCAGAAGGCCTCGCGCCCGTTCGACGCGGGGCGCGACGGCTTCGTGTGCGGCGAGGGCGGCGGCATCCTCGTGCTCGAGTCGCTCGAGCACGCGCGGCGGCGCGACGCCCGCATCTACGCGGAGGTGATCGGCTACGGGATGACCGGCGACGCGCACCACATGACGGCGCCGGACCCGGAGGGCGACGGGGCCGCCCGCGCCATGGCGGGGGCCCTCGCCGACGCCGGGATCGCCCCCGGCGAGGTCGGCTACATCAACGCGCACGGCACCTCCACGCCCTACAACGACAAGTTCGAGACGATCGCCATCAAGCGCGTGTTCGGCGACCACGCGCGGAAGGTCGCCGTGTCGTCGACGAAGTCGATGACGGGCCACCTGCTGGGCGCCGCCGGCGGCATCGAGGCCATCGCGACCGTGCTCGCGCTCCACCACGGCACCTTGCCGCCGACCATGAACTACGAGACGCCCGACCCGGACTGCGACCTGGACTACGTCCCGAACCAGGCGCGCAAGCAGGACGTCGAGCTGGCGCTGTCGAATGCCTTCGGCTTCGGCGGGACCAACGCGACGCTCGCCTTCCGCAAGTACCGCGACTGACGATCGAGCGGCTGCGCGCGCTCGAGACCAGGCTGGGGCATCGCTTCCGGGACCCGGCGCTGATCGTCCGCGCCCTGACGCACGCCTCGTACGCGAACGAGCACCCGCCCGCGCCGGACCAGGAGCCGCTGGCCTTCGTGGGCGACGCCGCCGTCGGCCTGGTGGTCGCCGAGCGGTTGATCGCCCGCGCGCCCGAGGCGCCGGTGGGAGTGCTGACGCCCGAGCGCGCCACGGTGGTGTCGGGCGCGAACCTCGCCCGCTGGGCGGTGGCGCTCGAGCTCGGGCCGCTGCTCCGGCTGGGGCGCGGGGAGGATCTCACCGGGGGCCGCGAGCGCGAGTCGATCCTGGCCACCACGCTCGAGGCCGTGCTCGGCGCGGTCTACCTCGAGGCGGGGCTCGACGGCGTCCGCCGCATCGTCGGGCGGCTCGCCGGCTGGTGAGCGAGCGCGCGTGATAGGCTGAGGCCATGCGCGTGTGGCCGTCTCGACGGAGCTCGCCCGATGCGGGGCTCGACGCACCCGCCCACGGCCCAGCCGTGCACGCCAACGGCCACGGCGCGCTCGCGTCGCGCGGCGAGCCGGGCACGGCTCGTCCCCTGGTGAACCTCGCGCTGTTCCTGCTCACGTGCCTCACGACGCTGCTCGCGGGCACCGCCTTCTCCGGCTCGCCGACGTTCGACGCCTTCCGCCGCTCGACGGACGACCTGGCCTGGGTGCTGAGCGGCGTGCCGTTCGCGGCGACGCTCCTCGGCATCCTCGTCGTGCACGAGTTCGGCCACTACATCACCGCGCGTCGCCACGGCGCGTCGGTCAGCCTGCCGTTCTTCATCCCGGCCCCGCCGTTCCTCTTCATGGCGGGCACGCTCGGCGCGATCATCCGGCTCCGCTCGGCCGCGCGCGACCGGAGCGAGATGTTCGACATCGCGGTGGCCGGTCCGCTGGCGGGCCTCGCCGTCGCCGTGCCGGCGGCGTGGATGGGGCTGGCGTGGTCGACGGTGGTGCCGGCCGTGCCGCACGTGGCGTTCGGGGAGTCGCTGCTCACCCGGCTGCTCGTCTGGCTCCGCTTCGGCAGCGTCCCGGACGGCATGATGGTCTTCACGCACCCGGTGGCGGATGCCGCGTGGTTCGGATTTCTGGTGACGGCGATCAACCTGCTGCCAGCCGGACAGCTGGACGGCGGCCGCATCGCGTACGCCGTCTTCGGGCACCGTCACGGCGCGATCGGCCGCGCGACGGTCACCGTGCTCGTCACGCTGGGCCTCGCCGTCACCGGCTGGGCGCTGCTGCGCGGCGATGGCTGGCTGTCGCCGTTCTTCGGCCTGAACTGGTTCGTGCTCGCGGCGCTGATCCGGTTCTTCGTGGGCTACCGCGTCGGCCCGGTCCTCGATGCGCTGTCGCCCCCGAGCGGGGGCCGCCGGCTGCTCGGCGTGGCGTGCCTGCTGCTGATCTTCGTGATGCTGCCCCCGGTCTTCATCCTGCCCGAGTGACGGCGCCCGTATAGGCCGCGGCCGGGCGCCGGTGCGTCGGGCCCCCGGCGGCCACGCGGTTGAGCAGCAGGAAGCCGGCCACGAAGAAGGCGCCGACGGCCACGATGGCCACGCGCTGGTTACCGGCGAGCA
>DASUPA010000084.1:0-7060 GCA_036276335.1 Candidatus Methylomirabilota bacterium
GCCGCCCTGTGTGCGACAATCGGGCCCCGACGCCAAAGGAGGCGCGCATGTTCTTCGAGCTGCGGCAGTACCATATCCGGCCGGGCCAGCAGGCGAGCTGGGTCAAGTGCATGGAGGAGGAGATCATCCCGTTCCAGGTGAAGATGGGCATGGTCATCCTCGGCAGCTTCGTCGGCGAGGACGATGACAGCGTGTACGTCTGGATCCGCCGCTTCGAGAGCGAGCAGGAGCGCAAGCGGCTCTACGACCTCGTGTACCAGAGCGACTACTGGAAGAACGAGATCTCGCCGCACGTGCCGACCATGATCGACCGCGAGCAGATCAAGGTCACCCGGCTGCTGGCGACGCCGCACTCGGTCATCCAGTAGGCGCCACGCCGTGGCGTTCACGCCCGACACGCTGCGCGACCGCGTGGCGATCGTCACCGGCGCCAGTCAGGGCATCGGCCGCGCCATCGCCCTGGAGCTGGCGAAGGTGGGCGCGGACGTCGTCGCGGTCGCCCGGCGGCGCGCCGCCGTCGAGGACGTCGCGGCCGCCGTCCGCGCGCAGGGGCGCCGGGCGCTCGGGGTCGCCTGCGACGTCGGCGACGGCGAGCAGGTCGAGGCGGCGGTCGCGCGGACAGTCGAGGAGCTCGGGCGCGTCGACGTGCTCGTGAACAACGCCGGGTATCGCATCCGCGCCCGCCTCGAGGACCTGCCGCGCGCGGAGTGGGACGCCATGGTGCGCACCAACCTCACCGGCGTGTTCCTGTTCTGCCAGG
This sequence comes from Candidatus Methylomirabilota bacterium, assembly GCA_036276335.1. Taxonomy (GTDB): domain Bacteria; phylum Methylomirabilota; class Methylomirabilia; order Rokubacteriales; family CSP1-6; genus AR12. The sequence goes on from DASUPA010000084.1 coordinate 761, forward strand.
CGGTGGGGCGCGTGATGATTCGGGCCTCGGGCGGAACCATCGTGAACGTGACGTCGGTGGCCGGACGCACCGGCTCGCGCGGCCTGGCCGCGTACGCGGCCACCAAGGCGGGCGTGGCGGTGCTCACGCAGAGCCTCGGCGCCGAGTGGGCCAAGTACGGCATCACCGTGAACGCCGTGGCACCGGGCCCGGTGGAGACGGAGGGCGTGCTCGAGGTCTGGAAGACGCCGGCGATGATCGCGCAGGCGGCGCGCGAGGTGCCGCTCCAGCGCCTCGGGCGCCCGGAGGAGATCGCCTGGGCGGTGATCTTCGCGGCGTCCGATCAGGCACGGTTCATGACGGGCGAGACCATCTACGTGAGCGGCGGCCCCCGCGTGGCCAACCGCGAGGACTAGATGACGGCGGCGTTCCTCGAGACCGCGCGCAAGCTCGGGCCGACGATCCGGGCCGCCGCCGACGAGATCGAGGCGACGCGGGAGCTGCCACGGCCGCTCTTCGAGACGCTCGCCGACGCCGGGCTGTTCCACCTGGCCGTGCCGCGCGCCATCGGCGGCGCCGAGATCGACCTCCCCACGTACGTGCACGTCATCGAGGAGCTCGGCAAGGTGGACGCGAGCACCGCCTGGATCGTCAACCAGGGGGCGATCTTCGCGACGTACGCGGCGCGGATGCCGCGCGACGTTGCGCGCGCGATCTGGATCGACACGCCGCGCAGCGTGGTGGCCAACACGCCGGCTCCCACCGCCCAGGCGGTCGTGGTCCCCGGCGGCTACCGCGTGACGGGCCGGCAGGGGTTCAGCACCGGCTGCCGGCACGCCGCCTGGATCGCCCCCCACGCCCAGGTCGTCGAGAACGGGCGCGTTCGGCTCGACGCCGGGCAGCCGGAGACCCGATACCTCTTCGTGCCCGCGGCGGAGGTCGAGCTGCTGGACACCTGGCACGTCCGCGGCATGCGCGGGACGGGCACGCATCACTTCGCCGTGCACGACGTCTTCGTGCCGGCGGAGCGCACGGTGCTCTCGGCCACCGCCTCGCTGCGCGAGACGGGCCCGCTCTACCGGCTCCCGCGCACGCTCTGCTTCGCCGCCGGCGACGCCGCGGTGGCTCTCGGGATGGCGCGGACGTGCCTCGAGACGTTCTTCGAGCTGGCGGGCTCGAAGACGCCCCGCGCGATGCCGGCGCCGCTCCGGGACCAGCCGATGGTCCAGGCGCAGGTCGGCCAGGCCGAGGCCGCGCTGCGCTCCGGCCGCGCGTTCCTGGTGGAGACGGTTCGCGATCTCTGGGCCTCGGTGACGTCGAACGGCGCGCTCACGCTGGATCAGCGTGCCACGCTCCGGCTCGCCACCACGCACGGCATCCGGCTCGCGGCCCAGGTCGTCGACACCGTCTACAACGCCGCCGGAGTGACGGCCGCCTACGATGGCCACCTCCTCCAGCGGCATTTCCAGGACATCCACGTCATCACCCAGCATCTCCAGGGAAGGCTCGCGCACTACGAGCTGGTGGGTCGCCACTGGCTCGGGTTGCCGGTGGACGAGGCGAGGCTGTAGGGCCGGCGGCGGCTTGACAGGGATCACCCGGCGGACTACAACCCGTTCAATTGAGCCGAAAGGACGCGACGATGGACCAGCACACGACACGGTTCGGCTCGCTCCGACACTTCGAGAAAGGCGGCGTCGAGGTCATCAACGACGACGCCCGCAACTACGTCTTCTCGAACATCTTCGAGGTCGCCGGGCGCTCGAAGCCTTTCGAGAAGGTGGCCGTCGGCAAGAACGTGGAGTACGTGATCGAGGCGATCCGCGCGGAGGGTACCTCGGGCTGGCGCGCGCCGGCGCAGGACGAGTTCGCCCTCGTGATGGACGGCGAGGTGGAGATCCGCCTCGTCAAGCTCGACGATCCGGGCGTCGTGCCGGCGGGCGCCAGGGGATCGATCGCGATCCAGGGCGCGCCGGCCGGCCGCAAGATGGGGCTCGTGCGGGCGCGCCGCGGCCACATGACGCTGTTGCCCGTGGGCGCGGCCTACCAGTTCCACGCGGCCCGGCCCGGGGTGATCCTGCTCCAGACGCTGGCCGGCGCCGACACGATCGAGCGCTGGGCGGACATCTGCCAGACCAGCCCCCGGCCGCGGGCCTGAGCGGAGGAAGGAGGGATTCCATGAGCGGTCCCAGCGACACGCTGCCCGAGATCGGCTCGATCGAGCCCAACCAGCACGGCTACCGGACGTTCGCGCTCGGCGGCTTCGGCTTCGCCCGCGACGAGTACTTCGCCTACGTCACGTGGTCGAAGGGCCGGCACATGCTGCCCGTCGACGCCTTCCTGCGCGCGCTCCAGCGCGACATCGCCTGGGGATTCTTCTACGGCATCGTGAACTTCGACCAGGTGGTCGGCACCGTGAACCACTACGGCTCGGTGGACCTGTTCGCCGGGCGCTTCAACGAGCACTACCGGCGGGCGAAGCTCGATCACAGCGAGCGGTTCCCGACGCCGCAGATCCAGCGCGTCTTCGAGGCGATGCTGGACGACTGGACGAACGCCGGGTTCGACCCGTTCGCCAGCCCGCAGGAGACGGGCACGGCCTTCGGCCCGAAGAACGGGAGCAACAAGGAGGCGATCACCCGTCATCGCGTCACCGCCAGGCGGATGATCGGCGCGCCGGGCGACGAGCCGCTCCGCTCGGACGACAACGGCTTCCCCGTCAACCGGCACTTCCGCGACGTGCCCCAGGACCGGCCGGAGGTGATCGCGGAGCCCGGGTTCGAGGACGAGGTCGTCGCGTTCAACCTCTTCGCGTACCTCTCGCGCTCGGACGTGACGTGGAATCCGTCGATCGTGTCGGTCTGCAAGGCCAGCCTGTACTGCCCGACGACGGAGGAGTACATCCTCCCGGTGATCCACGGCAACGACCGCGTCGAGTGGTTCGTGCAGCTCAGCGACGAGATCCAGTGGGAGGTCGAGGACCGGGAGACCGGCGCCGTCCGCGCGCGCGTGACGATGAAGGCCGGTGACGTGGCCGCCATGCCGGCCGACATCCGCCACCGCGGGTTCTCGCCGAAGCGCTCCATGCTGCTGGTGTGGGAGAACGCCTCTCCCGAGCTGCCGGAGCTCTACGCCAGCGGCAAGATGCCGCCGGCGCCCGTGCAGTTCTAGCGCGCCGCGCGCGTCAGCGCGCGCGGTGGATGGGGAAGGCGGGGGGGATGATGCGATCCACCGTTGCGCCGTCCCAGCGCCAGCCGGGCACCTGGTACCAGTACTGTTCCGTGGCCTGCTGCGCCCTCGCATACACGGCGTCCTCGTCGACGCGCGTGCACCGCCCGCCCTGGACCAGCACGCGGCCGTCGACGATCACCGTGTCGACGTCGCGGCCGCTCGCGCCGTCGACCAGCGCCTTGACGGGGTCGGCGTACACCGGCGCGCCGAGCTGGTCGAGGTTGACGAGCAGGAGATCGGCCTTCGCGCCGGGGGCCAGCCGGCCGAGGTCCGGCCGACCGATGAAGGCCGCGCCGCCGAGCGTGGCCGCGTTGAAGACGTCGCGCGGCAAGCCGGCCTGGTAGTTTCCGTCGGTGATCCTGGCCAGGATCGAGGCCCAGCGCAGCTCGGCCACCATGTCGAGCGGGTAGGTGTCGGTGCCGAGGGCGACGTTCACCCCGGCCGCGAGGTAGCGCGGCAGCGAGTGGAGGGTCATCGCCATCTTGGCGTACTTGTACGGGCAGTGGCCCACGGTGGCGCGCGTCTGCGCGAGCACGCGGAGGTCGTCGCCGAACGGGTAGCGCGACCAGGGGTGCGCCGTCGTGAAGACGGCGTGCCCGACGAGCGTCCGCTCGTCGAGGAAGCCGATGTTCGCCAGGTACTGGATCGGCGTCGCGCGGTGCTCGTCCATGATGCGCTGGAACTCGACGAGGTTGCCGCCGGCGTGCGTGTGGATGGGCACGCCGAGATCGCGCGCGGCGTTCTTGCCGGCGCGCAGGAGCGACTCGCTGCACGTCTCCACCTGCGCCGCGTTCAGCATCCCGCGCAGGCGCCCCTGGGCGGTGCCGTCGTACTTGCGCACGAACTCCACGGCCTCCTGCAGCCGCTGGCGTCCGAGGCCCGCGTCCTCCTCGTAGGTGAGGCGGCCCTGCGCGTCCATGTAGGTGTCGCGGTCGCGGAAGGGCGGGCCGCCGTAGACGCGGACGCCGAGGTCGTCGACGAGCCGGGCGTAGCCGTCCCAGTCGCCGCGCAGGCCGCCGACGTCGATGACGGTGGTGGTGCCGTTCTTCAGCGCGTGCAGGAAGACGTAGGCGCGGAGGGCGGCCACGGCCTCCGGCGGCGGCGGCGCCATGCGGCCCTTGAGCGGCGCCGCGAAGCTCATGTAGTTGGCGGTCCGGTAGTCGTTCTTCGCCATGTCGAGCAGCAGGTAGTCGCCGCCGCCCCCGGCCGTGTGGACGTGGGTGTTGACGAAGCCCGGGCACACGAGCTTGCCGCGCGCGGTGAGGCGCGTGTCGGCGGTTCCCGTGTAGGGCCCGCCCGCGTGCAGGATCCGGTCGTCCTCGAAGACCACGCTGCCGCGCTCGTGGACCTCGTGACTCGTCCCGTTCCAGGCCACGACCCAGCCGCCCTCGATGACGGTCTTCATGCGGCGGATGATCATGTAGAATCGCGACCATGTCAAAGCTGAGCCCCACGGCGCTGCTGCTGAACACCGGCCATGCCCTCGACCACCTCTTCCTGCTGATCTTCGCCACCGCCGTGGCCGCCATCGCCGCCGACTGGGGAATGGTGTGGCAGGACCTCATGCCGTACACCGTCGGCGCCTTCGTGATGTTCGGTCTCGGCTCGCTCCCCGCCGGACGCCTGGGCGACCTGTGGGGACGGCGCGCGATGATGATCGTCTTCTTCCTCGGCATCGGGGGGACGGCCATCCTGGTGGCGCTGACGTCGGGCGTCTGGTCGCTGGCGGCCGCGCTGACGCTGATGGGCGCGTTCGCGTCGATCTACCATCCGGTCGGCATCCCGATGCTGGTCCAGAACGCGCGCAACCCGGGCTTCACGATCGGCGTCAACGGCCTGGCTGGCAATCTCGGCATCGCGCTCGCCGCCATACTCACCGGATTCCTCGTGCGGGAGGTGGGCTGGCGCGCGGCCTTCGCCGTGCCGGGGACGCTGGCGGTGCTCTGCGGCGCGCTCTTCGCGCTCCTGGTGCCGCGCGAGGAGATGGCGCCGGCCCGGCGCCCCAAGAAGTCGGTCGACCTGCCGCCGGCGGTGATGGCGCGCGTCATCCTGGTCATGACGCTCGCCGCCATCTCGAGCAGCCTGATCTTCAACTTCACGACCAACGGCAACGGGCAGCTCCTGGCCGAGCGCCTCCGCGGCCTGGTGGACGACCCCGCCACGCTCGGCGTCCTGCTCGCGGTCGTCTACACGATCGCCTCGTTCGCGCAGCTCGTGGTGGGCAAGCTCATCGATCGCTATCCGCTGAAGTGGGTGTACCTCCCGATGGTGGCGGCGCAGGTGCCGCTCTTCCTCGTGGCGGCCGGCACCGGCGGGTGGGGGCTGTACGTGGCGATGCTCGCGTTCATGATCTTCGTGTTCGGCTCGATCCCGTTCGTGGACGCGATGATCGTGCAGTACGTGGACGACCGCATGCGCTCCCGCGTGGCCGGCATCCGCCTGGCCGTCTCGTTCGGCGTGAGCTCGCTCGCGGTCTACCTGCTCGGCCCCACCGTGAAGGCGGCCGGCTTTGGCACGCTCCTCACGGTGATGGCGATGATCTCCGGCTTCACGACGCTGTTCGTCGCGTTCCTGCCGGGCCGGATGGCTGCCCCCGCGGCGCCGCCCCTGGTGGCGGCGGCCGCTCCGCGGCGGTGAGCGCTCCACACCAACCCTGAGGAGGATCCGCGCGTGCCCAAAGGCTTGACGGCGGTGCTCGTGCAGCCCGGTCGGCCCCTGGAGCTCGAGACGCTGCCGACGCCCGAGATCGAGCCGGGCGGCATCCTGATCCGGAACACCGCGGCCGCGATCTGCGGCTCGGACCTGCACTACTGGCGGAACGACGGCAACTACACGGGACCGGACATCCGTCGCGTGCCCGGCCACGAGTTCACCGGGGTCGTGCACAGCCTGGGCGCGGGCGTCACCACGGACTCGCTGCGGCGGCCGCTGCGCGAGGGCGACCGCGTCGCCTTCCCGTTCTTCAACCCGTGCAATCGCTGCTACTGGTGCATGCGCGGCGAGCACCACGCGTGCCCGCACCGCCAGCGGCGGAGCAACCAGTTCACGCTCAACGAGTACCCGTACTGCGACGGGGGCTACGCGGAGTAC
>DASUPA010000085.1:0-12807 GCA_036276335.1 Candidatus Methylomirabilota bacterium
GGCTCCGGCCAGGAATCGTTGCCCCGCCTACAGGCGCCAGACCATCGTCGATTTGCGTGCTCTCACGGGGCACACCCGGCCCGGCGCCCCGCCACCCACCTCGCCGGCGCGGGGGCGGACGCTAGCGGAGAGGGACGGTCGCCGCCCCCGGCGGAGGCGTGAACGCGAAGAGCTTGTCGGGCAGGCCGCTGTTCACCGCGACGCTGGTGAACCGCATGGTCACCGTGTTCTCGAACTGGTCGTAGACGATCGCCTTGCGCACGTCGTACGACTTGCCGTCGAGCGCCAGCACGAGGCGGGCGAGCGTCGGCAGCGGCTGCCTCGGCGTCAGGTCGAGGACGACGTTGCCGTCGGCGTCCTTGGGCTGCGCCGGGTTGAGGAAGCGGACGCTGAAGTGCTCGCGGAGCTTGCCGAGGCCGCTGAGGAAGCTGCCCGCGGGTCCGGCCAGCGCCTCGGGCGCGGGCCCGGTGTTCACCTGGTTGAGCTGCGGCGTGTAGATCCAGATCGTCTTGCCGTCGGAGACGATCTCCTGCCTCGTCGGCTCGGCGTACTCCCAGCGCAGCTTGCCGCCCTTCTTGAGGTAGACGGTGCCCCGGGCGTCGATGGTCTGGTTCAGGCTCTTGTTGAGCGCCGACTGCGTGAAGTCGCCCTTGAGGTCGATCATCTTGCCGTAGGCACTCTCGACCCCGCGGACGACCTCGTCGAGCGTGGGGGACGGCGCCGCCGGAAGCGCCGCCGGGACGGCCAGGGCGAGCAGCGTGAGGAGCGCGATGGCGGTCTTCATGACCTCACTCTACCGGTCGGACGGAGGGCGCCGACGCGAAATTCACGGGGCGGTCGACGACGCCGGCGAGGCGGCGGAGATACTCGGTGCGCGAGATCGTGACCGCGCCCATGGAGAGCAGGTGCGGCGAGGGCAGCTGCACGTCGAGCAGCTCGAGGCCGCCGGCGCGGCACTGCTGCACGAGCGCGACCAGCGCGATCTTGGAGGCGTCCGTCGCGCGGTGGAACATCGACTCGGCCGCGAACAGGCCGCCGATCGCGACGCCGTAGAGACCGCCGGCGAGGGTGCCGGCCGGCGTCCACACCTCCACGCTGTGCGCCCAGCCGAGCGCGTGGAGCCGCTCGTACGCGGCGCGGAGGGCGGGCGTGATCCAGGTCCCCTCCTCGCCGCGGTCGGCGCAGGCGGCGATCACCGCCGCGAAGTCGGCGTTGATCGTGACCCGGAATCGGCGCCGGCGCAGCGTCTGCCCGAGCCGGCGCGAGACGTGGAGGCCGTCGACCGGGATGATCGCGCGCGGATCGGGCGACCACCAGACCATCTCGACGCCGCCCGCCGGCCACGGAAAGACCCCGCGGCGGTACGCGGCGACGAGCGTCGCCGGCTCGAGGTCGCCGCCGACGGCGACGAGACCGTCGGCGTCCGCCCGGCGGGGATCCGGAAACGCGAAGCGAGACGGGGGCAGCCGCGCCGGCGTGCGGCGCGCCCCCACGATCTCGAGCGCCAGGCCCAGCGTCAGCGGGACGTCTCCGTCGCCTCCTCGACCGCGAGCGGGCCGGCGGCCGGGCAGCGCACCGCGCGTGGGCGCCCTCAGCGCCCGGGCGCCATCTCCGACACGATCAGGCGGTAGTCCGCGCGGGGCTTGAGCGCGATGCGCGGGCCGACGCCGTAGATGACGACCTCCTGGAAGAGCTCCACCCACGGCTTCTCGTCGTGGACGATGCGCGTGGCCTCGGTGTAGAGCTCCTTGCGCTTCTTCGGGTCGAGCGAGAACCGCGCCTGCTCCATCAGGTCGTGGAAGCGGTGCCCGGGCTGGCTGCCCGCCCAGAACTTCCCCGCGAAGCCGTTCGGATGCAGGATGCGCCAGAGGACCCCGTCCGCGTCCAGCAGCGTGGACTGCGGATTGACCAGCAGCATCCCGTTCGGCGGCGTCGCGCGCTCGTTCAGCATCTTCTGGCGCTGCGCCATCTCCATCATCTCGACGCGGGCGCGAATCCCGGCGCGCGACCACATGTCGGCGAGCGCCTCGAGCAGCTGCTTGTCGTTCACCATGGTGCCGCTGCCCGCGTAGAGCGTCACGTCGATGCCGTTCGGGTACCCCGCCTCGGCCAGCAGCTTCCGCGCGCGCTCGGGGTCGTGGGGATACGGCTTGAGCGCCGGGTTGTAGCCGAAGTCGGTCGTGGCGAGGCCGCCGGTGAACGGCCTGCCCTGCCCGGCGTAGAGGTTCTTGACGATGGAGTCGACGTCCATCGCGTAGTGCAGCGCCTGGCGCACGCGCTTGTCGGACATGGGCGGCTGCGTGTTGTTGGACTGCAGCACCACCGTGCGCGTCGCCGGCACGGTGACCGTCCGCACGACCTCCATCTGGTCGGGCGGCACGTTGGTGATGACGTCCACCTCGTTCCGCTGGAGCGCGGAGAGCCGCGCGAAGTCGTCGGGGATCGGCTTCCACACGACGCGGCTGAACGCCGGCGCCTTGCCGCCCCAGCCCCACCAGACCGTGTTCGCCTCCATCACCAGCCGGTCGTCCTTGAGCCACTCCACGAAGCGGTAGGCGCCGCTGCCCACCGGCCTGCGCGCCAGCTCCTTGACCCCGTCGTCGGTGGCGAAGCGCGCGGGGTAGATCTGCGAGCCCATCTGGGCCATCCGGACGGGGACGAGCGGGTCCGGCTTCTTGGTGACGATGCGGATCGTCGTCGGAGTCGGCGTGAGCACGGCCTCGATGGTGGCGAAGCCGGCCTGCACCACCGTCTTGCCGGGGATCAGGTTCCGCTCGAGCGTGGCCTTGACGTCCGCCGCGGTGAGCGGGGTGCCGTCGTGGAACGTGACGCCGGAGCGCAGCGTGAACTCCCACGTGGTGTCGTTCACGCTCTTCCAGGCGGTGGCCAGCCCGGGCACGAGCTTCAGGCTCGCGTCCCAGCGCGTGAGCGTGTCGTAGAGGTTCACGAAGTAGTTGACGGTGAGCACCTGCGTCGAGCGCCCCGGATCCATCGTCGTGGCGTCGGCGGGCTGGGAGACGGTCAGCGTGGCGCCGGACTGCGCGGCCACGGCGGCCGGGCCGGCGAGCACGAGCATGGCGGCGAGCACGAAGCGGACGGTTCGCATGCATCCTCCTGTGCTGCCGACAATACGACAGCGCGGCGCCGGTGTCGGCCCGTTTTTCAGTCGCGGCGCCGCGCGCGCACGGTCCGCGGGTCGAGCCAGTCGCGCAGGCCGTCACCCAGCAGGTTGATGGCGAGGACGACCAGCATGATGGCCAGGCCCGGGAAGGCCGACGTCCACCATGCCTGGCGGACGTAGATGGCGGCGTCGCGGAGGTCCGAGCCCCAGGACGGCGTCGGCGGCTGGACCCCCAGGCCGAGGAAGCTGAGCGTCGATTCCAGGATGATGATGCGGCCGACGTCGAACGTGGCGAGCACGATGATCGTCGACAGCACCTCCGGCACGAGGTGGCGCGCCAGGATGCGCGGCGCCCCGGCGCCGAGGGCGAGGGCCGCCTGGACGTAGTCCCGCTCCCGGAGGCTCAGCACGAGGCCGCGGACGATGCGCGCGTGGCCCACCCAGGCGCCGATGGCGAGGACGACGACGAGCACCGGGATCGAGGGCCCCGCCACCGCGACCACCGCGATGGCCAGCAGCACGAAGGGGAACGCGAGCTGGACGTCGATCACCTTGGTCAGCACGGCGTCGGCGGCGCCCCGGTAGAAGCCGGCCACCAGCCCGACGATCGAGCCGACGACGGCCCCGAGCACCGTCGCGGCCAGCGCGATCAGGAGCGAGACGCGCGCCCCCCAGACGAGCCGGCTGAGCACGTCGCGCCCGAGCAGGTCGGTGCCGAGCAGGCGCTCGGCGCTGCCCGCCTCCTGCCACGCGGGCGGCCTGAGGCGCAGCGCGAGGTTGCCGGAGGTGGGCGAGTGCGGCGCGATCCACGGCGCCAGCGCGGCGAGCAGCACGGCCGCGAGCACGGGCACCGCCGGTAGCAGGACCGTCCACGGCACGCGCGTCGCGCGGCGCGGCGGCGCGACGGCCACCGCCGCCGCCTCACTCACGGCGGATCCTCGGATCGAGCACGCCGTAGAGGAGGTCCACCAGCAGGTTGATGGCGACGAAGGTCAGCGCGAGGACGAACACCCCGGCCTGCACCACGGGATAGTCGCGCACGAAGACCGACTGGACGGCGAGGCGCCCGACGCCCGGCCAGGCGAAGATCGTCTCGGTCACGACGGCGCCGCCCAGCAGCGTGCCGAACTGGAGCCCGATCAGCGTGACGACGGGCACCGCCGCGTTCTTCAGCGCGTGCGCGAGCACGACGCTCCACTCCGACAGCCCCTTGGCGCGCGCGGTGGTCACGAACTGCTGGCCGAGCACCTCCAGCATGCTCGTCCGCGTGAGCCGCGCCAGCGAGGCGGCGAAGTGCGTGCCGAGCGTCACCGCGGGCAGGATGAGGCGCTCGACACCGCCGCGACCCGAGGTCGGCAGCCAGCCGAGCTCGACCGACACGACGAGGATCAGCATGATGCCCATCCAGAAGTACGGCGTGGCCTGCCCGACGACGGCGAACGCCATCGCCAGCACGTCGAGGAGACGGCCGCGGTACACGGCGGCCAGGATGCCGAGCGGCAGCGCGAGGGCGACCGCGAGCGCCAGCGCGGCGCCGGCCAGCTCGAGGGTCGCCGGCAAGCGCTCGAGCACGAGCGGCAGCGCCGGCTGCTGGTGGCGGAACGATGTGCCGAAATCGCCGGTGAGCGCGCCGCCCAGGAACTGGACGTACTGCAGCCACAGCGGCCGGTCGAGGCCGAGCTGGTGGCGCAGGGCCACCAGCTCCTCGACGGAGGCGTCGCCCGGCAGCATGGTGGCCGCCGGGTCGCCGGACAGGCGCAGCGCCGCGAAGGCGAGCGTGACGACGCCGAGGGCGACGAAGGCGGTGTGGAAAACCTTGCGAAAGACGTAGCCCAGCATCTATGAAGGTCTCAGACTCTACCATCGCCGCCCGGCACGGAGGGGCCATGCGACGTGACACGCGGGCAGTGGCGGTCGACTCGGTGCGACGCGGCGTCGCCGGCGTCGCGCTGCTGCTGGCGACCACGACGGTCGTCGACGCGCAGCCGGCGAAGGAGGCGCCGACCGCCTGGGCCTTCCGCAAGCCGATCACGCTCCCGTCGCTGGCGCGACCCGGCCTCGTCGAGCTGCGGCTGGACGCCGACGTGCTGCGCGACGCCTCGCCGACGCTCGCCGACCTGCGCGTGCGGGACGCGCAGGGCGCCGACGTTCCCCACGCGATCCGCCGGCGCGACGGGGCCGGCGAGTCGGCGCGCGAGGCCGCCATGCTGAACCCGGTCGCGACGCCGGACGGCGGCGTGCGCGTCGTGCTCGACGCCGGCGCCGGGCGCATCGCGCACGATCGCGTGCGGCTCACGATCCGGAGACAAGCGCGCAACTTCCGCGTGCCGGTCCGCGTGGAGACCGCGGAGGACGGGCAGGCGTGGCATCCCGTGCGCGAGGCCGGGTTCATCTACCGCGTCGAGGGCGAGACGCGGGCGGCCGACACGACGGTGTCCTACCCGCGCTCGACGGCGCGCTGGGTCCGGGTGAGCGTCGGCGCGGAGAAGGGCCGCGCGCTGCCGCTGGCCGGGGCGGCCGTCATCCTGACCGGGGCGCGCGAGCGTGACGAGGAGCGCGTGCCGGCCGTCCTCGTCGAGCGCGACCAGGAGTCGATGCGACGGACCACGCGGCTCGTGCTGGACCTCCGCGCGCGGCGGCCGGCGGACCGCGTGGAGCTCGACGTCGCCGAGCGCCGCTTCCAGCGGGTGGTCCTCATCGAGGCCGGGGACGACCGCAGAACGTGGCGCTGGATCGGCAGCTATGGCCTCAGCGCCGTGGACCTGGGGGCGGTGCGCGAGCGCATCACCGGCTCCCGGTTCCCCGCGACGACGGCCCGGTACCTCCGGCTGACGATCCAGAACCTGGACGACACCCCGCTCACCGTCACCGGCGCCCGGGTCTTCGCGGCCAGGCGCAGCCTCGTCTTCGAGGCCACCCCCGGCCGCCGGTACGTCCTCGACTATGGCAATCCCGCGGCGGGTCCGCCGGGCGCCGGGCTCGTCGGAACGGCCGCGCACGCCGCCGGCGCTCGGCTGCCGGAAGCGAGGCTCGGCAGCATCCAGCGCGTGCCGGTACCGCCGCCCACACCCTGGGTGGCGTCGAGGCGTCTCGTCGTCTCGGCGAGCATGGCGATGGCCCTGCTGGCCCTCGGCTCGCTGCTGTGGCGCCTGGCCCGCGGCGTCCGCGCCGGCTGACCTCCGGGGCGGGCCGGGCCGGCGGTCAGGCCTGGAGCTCGCGGTTGAGCCCGAAGTCCTCCGGGACCGGCGGGCCCCAGCGGTAGAGCGCGTCCTCCGGCGGGAAGTCGCGCGGCTCCCACGCGCACGTCTCGGGAATGTGGTCGAGGTCGTGGAAGTACTCCGCCCACGAGCCCCACGGGTCGCGCACATAGTAGAAGAAGTTCGAGCCGATCACGTGCCGGCCGACGCCCCAGCCGGGCGGGATGCCGGCGTCGAGCGCGCGCTGGGCGCCCATCGCGATCTCGTCCACGCTGCCGACCTCGAACGACCCGTGATGAAACCCCGGGCCGTCGGAGGCGAGCAGGGCGAGGTTGTGGTGATCGGGCGAGCAGCGGAGGAACGCGATGATGTTCGAGCAGCGATCGGAAAGCTTCAGGCCGAGGACCCGCGTGTAGAAGTCGATCTGGCGGGCCAGGTCGCCGGTGAACAGGAGCACGTGGCCCAGCCGTCGCGGCCGCGCGGCGAGCCGGTCCGGACAGCCGCGCGCGGCGACGCGCTGGACGTGCCCCGGGCTGTTCAGCGCCAGCGGCGGATCGGCGGGCGGCGTCTCGCCGGTCTCCGGCCGCACGTTGACGAGATGGCCGTCGGGATCGCGCACCCAGAAGCCCCCGTCGGGGGCGCCGCGCGGGCCGTCGACCTCGCGGATCCCGGCGCGCCGCAGGGACTCCCGCGTCGCCTCGAACTCGTCGCCCGGCGCGCCGAACGCGAGGTGATGCAAGCGCTTCTTGGGGCCCCCGTAGAGGAGAACGGACTCCCGCTTGAGCGGCGCCGGCCGGAGCCGCACGGCGCCGTCCCGCGCCGGCTCGTTGAGCAGGCCGAAGCCCGTGTAGAACCGCTCGCCAACCGTCTGGTCGGGCACCTCGAGCGCGTAGTGCAGCAGCGCCTTCACCGCCATCGCTGACCTCCCGTGATCGGCTGCCGCCGAGTGTACCTCCGCGCGCGTCCGGCCGCGGCGCGATTGACAGGCGCCAGCCCGCGCACCTATGATCGCGCCACTCAACGGGCTGGACGCCTCGCACCGCCGCACGTCAGCTGAGGAGGAGTGGACCATGAACCGTCGCGCATTTCTCACCACGTCCGCCGCGGCCGCCACCACGCTCGCCTTCCCGGCCATCGTCAGGGCGCAGTCGAAGGAGCCGATCCGCATCGGCTTTCCCTTGCCCCTCACCGGCCCGTTCGCGGCCCTCGCGGCCGACATGCAGCGCGGGGCCATCCTGGCCGCCGAGGAGGTCAACGCCAAGGGCGGCGTCATGGGGCGCACGATCGAGCTGCTCTTCCGCGACGACCAGCTGAAGCCCGCCATCGGCGCCCAGCGGACCAAGGAGCTCATCGAGAACGAGCGCGTGCAGTTCGTCGTCGGCGGCCTGGCCGCGCACGTGCAGATGGCCATCAACGAGCAGACGAAGAAGTCGAAGGTCCTCTTCATCTCCACGAGCCAGTCGGACGAGATCAGCGCCAAGCCCGACACGAGCCCCATCACGTTTCACGAGGCGCTGAACCCGACCATCACGTCCCGGGTCGTCGGCACGTGGGTCGCCCAGAACCTGGGCAAGCGGTGGTGGATCATCTACGCCGACTATGCCTGGGGCAAGCAGAACAACGCCGTGCTCACGGAGACCCTGAAGAAGAACGGCGGCACGCTGCTCGGCACCACCCCCTATCCGCTCGGCAGCGCGGAGTTCTCGGCGCACCTGCCGAAGATCCAGGCAGCCAAGCCGGACGTCCTCATGAACGTCGCGCCGGGTGCCGACAACGTCGCCCTCCACAAGCAGGTCATCTCGTACGGCATGAAGGGCCAGATGAAGATGGCGCAGCCGCTGCACTGGATCTCCTATCTGAAGGAGGGCGGGTCGGAGATCTACCAGGACGTCTACGGCGGCATCAACTGGTACTGGGAGCTGCAGGACCAGATCCCGTCGGCGAAGAAGTTCGTGCAGGCGTCCATGAAGAAGTTCAACATCCCGCCCGGCGACTACGGCGCCTACTCGTACAGCGCCGTGCTCGAGGTGGCGCGGGGCGTGGAGCTGGCCAAGACGACGGACTCCGACGCCGTCGCCGGCGCGCTCCGCAAGAATCCGGCCTACGACCACTTCAAGGGCAAGCAGTGGTGGCGCGCGTGCGACAACAAGTCCTTCCAGGACATGTGGATCGGGCGCGGCCGCGGCCCCGGCCAGACCAAGGGCGAGTGGGGCCTCCTGGACCTGGTCGCCAAGGTGTCGGCGGACGAGAAGTACGACCGCACGTGCGCCGAGAAGGGCCACGCGTGAGGCGCACGGGGGAACACCGCCCGACGCATGCCTGAGATCTCGCTCGCGGCGCTGGCGGCGCAGCTCTTCACGGGGCTCGTGCTCGGCATGATCTTCGTGCTGCTCGCCATCGGCCTGTCGCTGATCTTCGGGCTCATGACCGTGGTGAACTTCTCCCACGGCTCGTTCTACATGCTCGGCGCGTACCTGGGCTTCTTCCTGGTCGGCTACACGACGAGCTTCTGGGTGGCCCTCGTGGTGGCGCCGCTCCTCGTCGGGATCCTCGGTCTCGGCGTGGAGCGGTTTCTCATCCGGCCGCTGTACGGCCGCTCGATCGACGACCCGCTGCTGCTGACCTTCGGCCTGTCGGCCGTCATCATCGAGCTCGTGCGCCTGACGTGGGGCAAGATCGGCCTGTCCCTCGATCCGCCCCGCGCGCTGGCCGGGGCCGTGAACCTCGGCTTCGGCATGTTCCCGACGTACCGGCTCTTCGTCATCGCGGTGACCGCGCTCGTGCTGGTCGGGCTCTGGCTGTTCCTCGAGCGCACCAACGTCGGCCTCGTCATCCGGGGCGGCTCCCGCGATTCGCTGATGGTCCGCGCGCTCGGCATCGACCTCCGCAAGGTCTGGCTGCTCGTCTTCGGCCTCGGCAGCGCGCTGGCCGGGCTGGCGGGCATCCTGGCCGGGCCGATGCGCAGCGTCTACGCCGAGATGGGCGTGACCACCGTCATCGAGTCGTTCGTGGTCGTGGTCGTGGGCGGCATGGGCAGCCTGCCCGGGGCCATCGTGGCCGGCCTCCTGATCGGGCAGGTGGTGAGCATGACCACGTTCTTCGCGCCCAAGCTCGCCGAGATCAACGTCTTCCTCGTGATGGCGCTCGTCTTGCTGCTCCGCCCGAGCGGCCTGTTCGGCGAGGCCGGTCTCATGGAATGAAGCGCGCGGTCGTCCGGGCCGTCGCCGCGCGCCCCGTGCTGGCGTTCGCCCTCGTCTTCGCCGTCTTCCCGTTCGTCGTGCCGTACAAGGCCCTCGCGACGCAGGTTCTCATCTACGGGCTCTTCGCCCTCGGCTACAACCTCCTCTACGGCTACACCGGCCTGCTCTCGTTCGGGCACGCGGCCTACTGGGGGCTGGGCGCCTACGGCACCGGCATCGCGCTCGCGCGGCTCCAGATCGGCTCGCTGTGGGGCGCGCTCGGCGCCGGGCTGCTGCTGGCGGGCGTCGGCGGCATCATCGTCGGCTTCTTCTGCCTCCGCCGGCGGGGCATCTACTTCGCGATGCTCTCGCTGGCGTTCGCGCAGCTCCTCTACTTCATCGCCTTCCACCTGGCCGACGTCACCGGCGGCGACGACGGCCTGCGCGGCGTCGGCGTGCCGCCGCTGCGGCTGCCCGGCGTCACGCTGGCGCTCGACTCGTCGCTCGCCTTCTACTACTTCGCCTTCGCGGTGGTCACGCTGGCCATGCTGGCCCTCAAGCGCATCCTGGACTCGCCGTTCGGCGCCGTGCTGCAGGCGATCCGGGAGAACAGCGACCGCGCGGTCGCGTGCGGCTACGACATCCGGCGGATCAAGCTGCTGTCGTTCGTGTTCTCCGCGCTCTTCTGCGGTCTCGCGGGCGGGCTCGACGCGCTGCGGCTCGGCGTGGTGCCGGTCGAGTCGCTCTACTGGACGACGTCCGGACAGGTCGTCATCATGACGCTCCTCGGCGGCGCCGGCACCTTCTTCGGCCCGTTCGTCGGCGCCACGACGTTCCTCGTCCTCGAGGACCGGCTGAGCGTCGTCACCGAGTCCTGGCCGCTCTTCATCGGCCTCATCTTCATGGCCTTCGTGCTGTTCCTGCCGAAAGGGATCTGGGGTACGCTGCTCGCGCGGCTTCGCTGAGAGGAAGGAGGACGTTCCATGCCCATCCAGGTGCTCGAGCTTCACCATCACGGCATCCGCATCGGCCCCTCGAAGGAGGACGTCGCCCGGGCCCGCAAGTTCTACGGCGACGTGCTCGGCCTCAGTCACGATCCCGGGCGGCCCGAGATCCCGACCATCGACGGGTACTGGATGGACGTCGGCGGCACGGCCCAGATCCACCTGATGGGCGTCGAGGGCCAGTCCAGGTTCGCCAAGGGGCCCGGCCGCGACCCGTCGCTCCCGCACGTCGCCCTCGCCGTGGCCGACATCCAGGCCGCGCGCAAGGAGCTCGACAGCATGCACGTCGACTACTGGGCGGCCGAGAGCGTCGTCGGCCCGCAGTCGCTGCAGCTCTTCCTGAAGGATCCCTTCGGCAACATCATCGAGCTGCACCAGATCGACACGTGCCGCTGCGTGACCGCCCGTCGAACGCCCGCCGGCGAAGGCACGATGGCGTGAACGCCGCCATCGTCGAGACGGCCGCCCGGCTGTCGCGCGAGAAGCTGGCGCCGCGCGCCGCCGCCTACGACCGCGACGCGAAGAACCCGCTCGAGAGCTGGCGCGACCTCTGGCACGACGGCCTGCTGGCCGCCGCGATCCCGGGCGCGTACGGCGGCCTCGGCCTCGACATGCGCACCTACGTCGCCGTCATCAGGGCGCTCGCCGCCGGCTGTGCGAGCACGGCGATGACAGTGCACATGCACTCCACGGTCATGCGCTTCATCGACGCGCTCGGCACCGACGCCCAGAAGCGCCGGTACTTCGGCGAGGTCGTCCGCCACGGGCGCCTGTTCGGCTCGTGGGGCAGCGAGCCCGCCGTCAGCCTCTCCCGCACGTTCCTGATGGAGACGGCCATCCGCGCCGACGGCGACGGCTGGCGCGTCGACGGGGTGAAGCACTTCTGCACGATGGCCCTCGGCGCCTCCTACTACATGGTCTGGTGCGCCATCGACGGCGAGTCCGACATGGGCAAGGCGCTGCTCCAGGCCGTCGTGCCCGCCGACGCGCCGGGCATGGCCACCGACGGCAAGTGGGACACGCTCGGCATGCGCGGCACCTACAGCCCGTCCGTGACGTTCACGGGCGTGCGCGTCGGGGCCGACGAGACGCTCGGCCGCCCGGGATCCGCCATCCAGGTCGGCGTCGTCGAGAGCTTCGGGCTCGGCTACGCCGCCGTGTACGTCGGCATCGCCGAGGCCTCGCTGGCGTTCGCGGTCGACTACCTGCGCAAGCGCGTGGTGAAGCCCGAGAACGTCTCCGTCGCGCAGGATCCGACCGTCCAGCGCCACGTCGGCGAGCTGGCCGTCCGGCTCGACGCCGCGCGGCTCGTGCTGGAGCAGGCGGCCGCCGGCTGGGAGGCGGCGGACATGGTCGAGCGCGGGATGCTCGCCAACCGCGCCAAGTACCTCGCCAGCGAGGTCGGGCTCGAGGTGACCTCCCGCGTGATCCAGACGGTGGGCGGCCGCGGCGCCTACAAGGACTTCCTCGCCGAGCGCGCCTTCCGCGACATGCGCACGGCCACCCTCATGCCGCCGACGGCGGACCGCATGCTCGAGACCATCGGCAAGAGCGCCCTGGGGCTCGCCGACGGCATGTTCCGGTTCGGCTCGGGGCCGCAGGGGTCCTAGCGGCGCGGCGGCTTCCCCGGGCCGGTCGCTCGTCATCCACCGCAACACCGCGGGCGGTGAGTTTTCATCCGCCGCCGCGCCCCGCGCGCCCGTCCCCGCCCGCGCTTCCTGGCCGCGAATCAGCTTCTTACCACCGTCGAATGGCCTGGCCTTTTGCTTGCTTTACCCACGATGCGCTTCGACGGCGGACACGGCGGCGGCGGCCTGATGGCGGGCAAGACAGCGCGCGGTCCAGACCTCGCCGCGCGGCCGAGGCGGATCCTCGTCGTCGACGACGAGCCCATGCTCGTCGATCTCGTCGTGGAGCACCTCAGGGACTCGCACTACGAGGTCGAGACGGCGACGAACGGCAGGCAGGCGCTGGCCGCCGTCGCGCGGCAGCGGCCCGACGTGGTGCTCCTCGACATCACCATGCCGGGCCTCAGCGGCATCGACGTGCTCAAGGAGATCGTGAAGACCGACCCGTCCATCACGGTCATCATGGTCAGCGGGAACACCGACGTGGCGGTGACCGCCGAGGCCATCCGCAACGGCGCCTTCAGCTACGTGCCGAAGCCCTTCGACTTCCGCTACCTCCGCCACTTCATCGCCGCCAGCCTCGGCGCCTGAGTCGCGGCGGGCGGGGCCTGGCGCCGGGCGTGGTGGGCCGGCGCGGCTCCGTCACCCACACGACCACACGCACGTTCTTCGAACGTG
>DASUPA010000086.1:0-4735 GCA_036276335.1 Candidatus Methylomirabilota bacterium
CGAACCATTCGCGATAGGCAAGCTCGGTCAGACCGGCCTTGCCGACGATGACGCGCGCGCCCGAGCGCTCGAACCAGCGGCTCATCGACTTGCCGAAGCGGAACGACGCAGTCGCGGTGACCGCTTCCACGGCGTACGTCCCGTCCGGGCGGACGGCCGCGGCGGGCGAGCAGTGGAAGTTGACGTTGGTGGCCGCGGTCACCGAGGCCGGCAGCGGCACGCCCTGGTCGACGACCTTCCGGTACACGCCCTCGCGCGCCGTGTACAGCACGCCGGACAGGTACACGACGTCACCGAGCTGGAGGTCCGCCAGCGCCGCGTCGGCAACCGGCGTCGTGAGGTGCACCTCGCGCATGCGGAGGTCGTCGAGCCGCTCGGCGACGCGGCCGTTCCCCGCCCGGTCCGTCACTCGATCCCCTCGCGGCGGTAGTAGTCGGTGAACCACTGCGGATCGGCGCGGAAGTCCACGCGGCCGTCGTCGTGGATCCGCGCGGTCGCGCGCCGCGACGACAGGCAGAACGCGTGGATCCCGACCGGCATGCCGCCCGTGTGCGTGAAGGCCACCTCGACGTGGGTGGCGACGACGAGGGAGGTGCCCGCGAAGCCCATGGCGCCGATGCCGACGTAGTTGCCGAGCGCCGTCAGCTCGTCCTCGAGGGCGGCCACGGCGGGGTCGGGATGGCGGCTGCCGACCGTGCGGAGGCACGCGGCCTCCTTGCCGAGCCGCACGCAGGTATCCTTGGCGCCGCCGATGCCGACGCCCATGATGGCGGGCTGGCAGGCGAGCCCGCGCTTGCCGAACTGCACGAGCGTGTCGACGAAGAAGCGCTTGAGGCCGCCCACGCCGTCGGCCGGGAACAGCATGCGGTAGTCGCTGCCGAAGAGGCCGCCCTTGTGCACCGCCGTCACGTCGATCCAGTCCGCGTCCGGCTCGAAGGCGTACGTGACCTCGGGCGCGTGGGCACCCACGTTGTTGTTGTGGTCGACCCGCGTCAGCGGGTGCACGCGATTGGGTCGGAGCGGAATGGACGCGGTGGCGTCCGCGGTCGCCTTGCGCAGGGCGCGCTCGAGCGCGACGAAGCCGCCCTCGACCACCGCCGCGTTGCCGGCCCGCACGTAATAGCGCGGCAGCCCGGTGTCCGCGCACATCGGCCGCCGCTCGGCGGTGGCGATGTCCCAGTTGCGCTCCATCTCGGTGAGCACGAAGCGCGCGAGCCGATTCCGCTCCCGCTCGCGGGCCGCCGCGACGCCCGCGCGGTAGTCGGCGGGGATGTCGATCGCGGCGCGGGCCATGAGCTCCCGGGCGGTGTCCTCGATGAGCTTCGCGGGGATCACGGCGTCACCGTAGCACGGGCCGCGCCTCCGCGGCGCGCGGCGCCGGGTCGCGGGCCAGGCCCAGCGCCGCCCACGTGGCGCCGAGGCCCCCGAGGCCCAGCGTCACGAAGGCCCACCCCCAGGCGGTCGGCGTGACGCCGGCGGGGTTCGTCGCGTCGAGCACGGCGCCGAACGCGAGCGGCGCGACGGCGCCGGCGCCGAAGCCGAGCAGCGAGCGCAGCGCCAGCCCGGCGCCGAGGTAGGCCGGGGGCACCGCCTCGGTGAACGCCGTCGAGAGGACCGGCGAGTCGCCGAGCGCGGTGAACGCGTAGACGGCGCCCACGGCGAACAGGAGTGCCATCGGCCAGCCGATGAGCCAGCCGAACGCGAACGAGCACGCGGTGCTGCTGGCGGCGAGCCCGACCAGGACGGCGCGCCGCCCCAGCCGATCGGACAGGCCGCCCATCGAGGACGAGGCGACGAGCCCCATGACGTGGAACGACGCCGAGACGTACGCGCTCAGCTCGACGGCGCGGACCGATCCCGCGCCGCTCACGACGAAGGCCGCGGCGAGGAACGCCGGGACCCAAGCCCACATGCCGAGCAGCTCCCAGGAGTGGAAGGTGTACCCGGCCACCAGGCGCATCGCGCGCGGGTTCTTCAGCACGGCGCTGCCGAAGCGCGACTCCGGCCTCCGCGCGTGCACGAGGTTCGGCGTGTTCCGCAGCGCGACGGCCACGATCAGGGCGCCGACGACGGGCCCGCACGCCGACGCGAAGAAGGCCGCCGGATAGCCGCCCCAGGCGAGCGCGGCGCCCGAGAGCACCAGCGACAGCGCGTAGCCGAGCGAGGACGACGCGATCAGCCAGCCGACGGCGGCGCCCCGGCGCGCCGCGGGATAGCGGTCGGCCAGCAGCATGATGGCCGTGGTGTAGGTGCCGCCGTTGGCGACCGCCACGATCGTGTAGAGCACCAGTCCCGACACGTAGGAGCGGGCAAGCGCCGCGAAGAGCAGTCCGCTCACCGCCGTGAGCCAGGAGGACCACACGAACACGCGGCGGGCGCCGATGCGGTCGGCGAGCGCGGAGAAGAAGACCAGCGAGACGGCGTAGCCGGCCTGGAAGCCCATCGAGATCGACCCGGCCATGGTGGCCGACATGTCCCACGCCGACAGCAGCACGGGGAGGACGGCGGCGTAGGTCATGAACATCGCCATCATCGCCGCCCGCGCCAGGCAGAGCGCGAGCAGCCAGCCGTCCAGGCGCATGATCAGGGGCGCCGGAAGGCGCGCCCGATGTAGTCCATGAACCGCGCCTCGAGCTCGGCGACCACCGCCTCCCCCACGTCGCGAGCGGCGCCCGGGCGCTCACCGCCCGGGAGCTTCCGCCACTGCTCCAGGTAGGCGTCGGAGCCCTCGAGGCCCTGCTGCATGGCGACGGAGTCGATCAGCGCCTGGAACCGCTCGCTGAGCTGCAGCGTCACCTGCCCGGCGTCGTCACGCACCTCCACCGCGGCCGGGATGTCCTGCCAGGCGACGATCTCCCAGCGCGCCATTCACGCGCCGCCCATGAACTGCGCGAGCAGCGTGACGCGATCGCCGGGCTTGACCGGAGAGTCCAGGGTGTGGTCGATGCCGAGCACCGCGTCGTTGACGAGGACCTCGATGTGCTCGCCGAGGCCGGCGCCATGCCACAGCGCGGCGTCGAGCTCGGGGAAGCGCGCGCTGACCGCCTTCAGCACGGAGCGGACGGTCGACGAGGGCGAGACGGGCTCCTCGAACACGCGGCGCGTGGCGCCGTCGCCGCCGATGAACCGCGTCGGCCAGCCGACGACCTCCACCGACGCGACCGCCGCGCCGATGGTCAGCGCTCGGTGCGCCGCGGCCGCGCGTTCTCGTTCAGGAACGCGCCGTGCATCCGCAGGCGCCTGGCCAGCTCGCCGTAGGACGACGAGCGGATGATGCGGTCGAACTGCGAGCGGTAGTTGCCGATGAGGCTGATGTTCTCGATCACGATGTCGTAGATCTGCCAGCGGCCGGTCCGGTTCAGCATGCGCGCCTCGACCGGCACCTCCGTCCCCTGCTTGGTGACGACCTTGGCGCGAACGACGGCGTGCTCGCCGTCGACCTTCTCCTCGGTGAACTTCAGCCGCTCGCCGCCGAAGAGATCGATCTTGTCGATGTACGTCCGCTCGAGCAGGTCGGCGAAGAGCTGCACGAACTCCTCTCGCTCCTGCGGCGTGCGCTGCTGCCAGTGGCGGCCGAGCGCGCGGCGCGCCGTCTCCTGGACGTCGAAGATGTCGATCGCGATCTTGCGCACGGCCGCGCGCCGCTCGGCCCGGCGGTCGTCGGTCTTGAGGGCCGGGTCCTCCAGCACCCGGACCACGGCGTCCGTGTAGTCGCGCACCGTCTCGGTGGGGACGCCGGCGAGGGCGGCCACCACGCCCCCGAGGACAAGGGCGAGGACGACGGCCGTGAGTGCGAGCACCTGCGTCATGTGCAAGCTCCTTCCCTCAGGGAGTATACCGTGCGAGCGGTCGAGTGCCTGGGGCCCCGGGGACCCATGGGCGGGCCGGGTCAGCGGACGACGGTTTTCAGGTGGCCGAGGACTTCCTGCTCGAACTGGTCGAGGCTCTGGCCGAACGTGTCACGGAAGTTGGCGTGACGGTCGTGCCGGCGGTCGAACGAGCGGAAGTAGCCGACCACCCGGTCGAATCCGTCGCGCGTGATCAGGTAGTCGGCCATGAGGAAGGCGAGCTGGTACGTCGGGAGCGAGCCCTCCCTGAGGTGGCGTACCGTGAACCCGCGCGGGTTGCCGAGGGTCTCGAGATCGAGCCGGGCGGCCACCAGCGCCGCGTGGTTCCGGATGCCGGCCGTCGCGAGCGCACGCCGGTTGGCGACGGTGTCCAGCCCCAGCCGCTCCAGCGCGGTGAAGGCGACGTACTCCGACATCCCCTCCGCCAGCCACTGCTCGGCACGGCCCTCGCCACCCGCCATCTCGATCTGCGAGACGTGCGCCAGCTCGTGGGCGATGAGGCGCAGCCACTCGCGTCCGTGCGCCTGGCCGGCGTCGTCGTTCAGGAGGAGCTGGCGGCGCTTGCCGATGCCCACGGCAAACTCGCTCAGCTCCGCCGCGCGCACGGGCGTCACCTGCGCGTCGTGCACCAGCCCCCGCTCGAAGACCTCACGGCCGGAGTAGACGTACACCGTGAAGGACGGCGGCATCGGCAGGCCGAGATCCTTGACGAGGATCGCGGAGAGGCCCCGCACGGCGGCGCCATGGCTCGTCAGCGTCCGGGCGTCGCGGGGGGCGACGAGCGAGGCGGGATCGATCTGGAACGGGAGGACGAGACGACCGCTGCCGCAGCCAGCGACGACGACCATGGCGCCCAACAGCACGGAGCCGACAAGGCGCTGGGTAAT
>DASUPA010000087.1:0-2575 GCA_036276335.1 Candidatus Methylomirabilota bacterium
GGCATCATCATGCTCGCCGTCCCGGTGGCGATCCTCGGCGCCCTCGGCGCGCAGTGGCTGCGCGGCCTGCCGAACGACGTCTTCTGCCAGATCGGTCTCGTGATGCTCATCGGGCTGGCGGCCAGGAACGCCATCCTCATCGTGGAGTTCAGCAAGCTTCGCCGTGACGCGGGGCTCGGCATCGTGGACGCCGCGCTCGAGGCGGCCCGCCGCCGCTTCCGCCCGATCCTCATGACGTCGCTGGCATTCATCCTCGGCATCGCGCCGCTCGTGATCGCGAGCGGGGCGGGGTCGGCGGCGCGCCGATCGCTGGGCACGGCCGTCTTCGGCGGCATGCTGGCGGCGACCACGCTGACCATCCTGTTCGTCCCGATGTTCTACGTGGTCGTCCAGCGTCTCGGCGAGGGCCGGCTCTTCCGGCGACGCCGGCCGCTCGGCGAGCAGGCGGAAGCGTGAGGCGTCAGGGGCCGGAGGGCTCCCGCGCCTCGGCGGCGAGCGTGTCCGTGTTGTCGCCGGTGAGGCTCTCGAGGAAGGCCACGAGGGCGGCGATCTCCGGCCCGGAAAGCTCGAGGGGCCGGATGCGCGCGTCGATCCCGGGGTGCTGGTGGCCGCCACGGTCGTAGAACTTCACGACGTCGACCAGGGTCCGGAGCGAGCCGTCGTGCATGTAGGGCGCGGTCAGTCCGACGTTGCGCAGGGTCGGTGTCCGGAACTTCCACACGTCGGCCGGATCGAGCGTGACCTCGTGCCGCCCGAGATCAGCCGGCTCGGGCTCGCCCACGCTGTCCACGAGGCTCCGCGCCACGGCGACGGTGACCCCCGGCGCCAGCTCGACGGTGACCGGCGCCTGCGCCTGCGCGCGAACGGTTGCGTTGTACCAGCCGAGGCCCGTGTCGTGGAAGAGGTGGTCGGTGAACAGCGCGTGCCGGGGGCCGACGGTATGGCAGGCCCCGCAGCCCGCCTTCCCCGTGAAGAGCGCAAAGCCCTCGACGGCCGCGGCCGACAGCGCGCCGGTCTCGCCCCCGTAGTACCAGCGGTCGAACGGCGAGGCGGCGGACAGCAGCGTGCGCTCGTAGCTCGCGATGGCCTGGCCGAGCCGGTCGACGCTCGGGCCGGCGCCGAACGCCCGCTCGAACAGGCCGCGATAGTCGGGCAGCGCGCGGATCCGGGCGATGACGTGGCCGATGGACGGGTTGCCCATCTCCGAGCGCTCCACCAGCGGGCCGACCACCTGCGTCTCCAGCGAGCTCTCGCGCCCGTCGTGGAACAGCGCCGGCACGTACGCGACGTTGAGCAGCGTCGGTGAGTTCCGGCGCACGCTGCGGCCCTCGACACCGACGGGGCGGGCGAGCTCGGTATTGGTGAAGCCCTGCTCCGGGAGGTGGCACATCGCGCACGACATGGTCCCGTTGTGCGACAGCCGCCGGTCGAAGAAGAGCTTCCGGCCCAGCTCCACCTTCGCCGCGGTCACGGGATTGTCCGGGGGCACGGGCACCGCCGGAAGTCCCAGTGGGGGCGTCGCCACCCGCCGGGCCGCGGCCGCCGCGCGCTCTCCGGCCGCGCCCGCCGTCGCCGCGCCGGGGACGAGGAGCAGGACGACGAGGACCAGCGTCGCCACGCGACTGCTCACCGCCGCGCCTCGCGCTTCTCGAGCAGGAGCGTGCGCACGTCGTTGAGCAGGAGGCGCGGGTCGAGGAAGTCCAGGCCGTAGATGTTGCGGATCCGGCCGCCCTGGTCGATCAGGTAGACGCGCAGCAGGTGGCTCGGTCCGGCCTCGCCGGCCGACGGCGCCCGCAGCGTCTGGCCGTACGCGTCCAGGATCGTGTCCCGCTCCCGCTCGCCGGTCGGCACGACGAACGCCCAGTCCGGGCCGCGCCCCGCGCGCGCCCGGCCGCCGTACTTCGCCAGGACGGCGGGGCGATCGTGGGCGACGTCGAAGCTCAGCGTGACGAGCTTCAGGCGGGCCGAGAGCGCGACGTCGCGCGCGGCCATCGCCCGCAGCTCGTGGAGGACCGCCGTCGCCAGCGGGCAGCCGTTGGCGTCGCTGCAGCGCGTGTAGATGAAGGAGAGCACCGTCACGCGGCCGTCCATGACGCCGCGCAGGCGGCGCGCGGTGCCGCTCGCGTCGAGCACGGCTCCGTCGGCCGCGGGCTTGATGACGGGCAGCGTGTACGTGCCCGGCCGCGGCGCCGTGTAGTCGAAGCGGCCCGGCGCGCCGCCGACGCCGTGCGCCCAGGTCGCGGGAGCGACCAGGGAGACGGCGATCGCGGCGATGGCGGCGAGGAGCGGCGTCCGAGCCCTGGATGTCATGGTTCCGTCCTCCTTTCGTACGGCGCGGTCAGCGGCGAGGCGCGAGCGCCCCGCCGCCGTTCCCGCGTCTCACTTGTAGAGCGCCGCGCTCCCGAACCGCATGTGGTGCGGCCGCCCGAGCGCCAGGGCCGTGAAGTCCACGGAGAAGCGCGGCTCCAGGCTCTTGCCGTCCCACGTGTAGGCCTTGAGGAACTGCTCGTTCTCCGCGCCCTTCTTGTCCCAGCGCGCGAGGACGGAGCTGGTGAAGTACAGGCGCTTGCCGTCC
>DASUPA010000088.1:0-3087 GCA_036276335.1 Candidatus Methylomirabilota bacterium
TGTACCCCGTGGGCGCCTGCACGGCGCGCGCGGGACGCGCCGCCGCCTCGGCGGCGGCGACCGGCTGTCCGCACTCGTCGCAGAACTTCGCCGCCGGCCGGAGCGGCGTGCCGCAGCTGGAGCACGCCCGCGGCAGCGGCGCGCCGCAGTTGTCGCAGAATCGCGCGCCGGTGCGGTTCTCGTGCTGGCACTGGGCGCACGTCATCGCGTCAGCCTCGGAGCAGCGCTCAGCGCGGGAGGCTCCGCGCCGCCGCCAGCAGCTCCGTCGCGCTCGGGAACCGCGCCACGTCGCCGACCCCCTGCTCGGCCTCGATGCTGGTCCATCGCACGATGCCGTCTCGATCGATCAGGAAGTGGCCCGCGAGCTGCGTGCCGTGCGCGGCGAAGATCTCCTCGTCCACCGCCGTCAGCGAGAACCTGTCCTTCGCGTTGAGCGCGGTGTTGGCTTCCAACGGGTGCATCGGCTCCGGCAGCTCTCCGGTGGGGTTGATCCGCACCGCGGCGAACGTCTCGTCCGGCACGACGCACGGCACGCCGAAGGCCTGGTGCGTCCGCGCGTCGGGATCCGCGAGCAGCACGAGGCGTGTCGGGTGATAGCGGAAGTAGAGCTCCGCCCGCTCGCGCGGCGTGTTGACGACGGCGACCGTCGCGATGCCGAGCCCGCCGAGCGTCTCCTGGATGCCGGAGAGATGGAAGATCTGGCGCCGGCAGAACGGGCAGTGGAGACCGCGGAAGAGGCCCAGGAGGACGCCGGTCTTGTTCCTGAAGTCCGCGAGCGAGACGGTGCCGGGCTGGTTCACCGCCGGCAGGCTGAAGTCCGGGGCCGTATCGCCAGGACGCGCTGGTTTTGGCATCATCGACACAGTGTACGGTAACGAACGCGCCGAGCGAAGCGGGTCGCCGGCCCGATGACGGCCACGCGCGCGATCGCCGTCGGGGCCGTCGTGGGCCTCGCGCTGGTCCTGGTCGCGCTGACGCTGCAGGCGCCGGCCGTGCCGACGTACGCACCGACGCCGCCGGCCCCACGCGAGGTCGGCCGGCGCCTCGTCGGGCCCATCGTCTACACCGTCGACGCCACCGCGCCGGACGTCTGGCGCTACTTCTCGTTCCGCCTCGGCTCGGTGATCGAGGACCCCGGCGCGCGCGGCTGGGACCTCGCGTTCCGCCGCTATTCCATCGTCGCCGGCGAGGGCGTCGGCATCCTCGACCTCGGGGAGACACGGCTCGACGACGTGCGCACCGTCCCGGCCAGCGGGTACGTGGCCAACGAGGGGAGGGCGGAGCCGCGGAATCCTGCCATCGCCTCGTGGTACCGCTACGGCTTCTTCTCGCACGTGCTGACGCCGAAGCCGCACGTGTGGGCCGTCCGCACCGCCGACGGCCGCTACGCCAAGCTGGAGATGCTCGGCTACTACTGTCCCGGCGCGCAGCCGGGATGCCCGACCTTCCGCTACGTGTACCAGGGCGACGGCTCGACGGCGGTCGACGCCGGCTCCACGCGGAGAGCCGGACCGCCGTAGGCGCCCGCGCGGTGCTAGCATCGGTCCGATGCAATGCCCGCGCTGCCAGCACGACAATCGTCCCGGCGCGCGGTTCTGCGAGGAATGCGCCGCGCCCCTCGCGCGCGCCTGCGGGGCCTGTGGGGCCTCGCTGTCGCCGACGGCCAAGTTCTGTCCCGAGTGCGCGCACCCGGCCGGAGCGGCCGGGCCACGGCCACCATTCGACGCTCCCGAGCGCTACACGCCGAAGCATCTCGCCGAGCGGATCCTGACCTCGAAGGCGGCCCTGGAGGGGGAGCGCAAGCAGGTCACCGTGCTCTTCGCCGATCTCAAGGGATCGATGGAGCTGCTCGCCGACCGCGATCCCGAGGAGGCGCGCAAGCTGCTCGATCCGGTGCTCGAGCGGATGATGGACGCGGTCCACCGCTACGAGGGCACCGTCAACCAGGTGATGGGCGACGGCATCATGGCGCTGTTCGGCGCGCCGATCGCGCAGGAAGACCACGCGCCGCGCGCGTGCTACGCCGCCCTGCGGATGCAGGAGGCGGTCGGACGCTATGCCGAAGAGCTTCGCCGCGCGCACGGCGTCGACGTGCAGATCCGCGTCGGGCTCAACTCCGGCGACGTCGTCGTGCGCTCCATCGGCAACGATCTGCGCATGGACTACACGGCGGTCGGGCAGACGACGCACCTGGCCGCGCGGATGGAACAGCTGGCGCGGCCGGGCTCGACGCTGATGACGCAGGCCACCCTGCGCGGCGCCGAGGGCTACGTGCAGGTGCGGTCGCTCGGGCCGATGCCGATCAAGGGGCTGCCGGAGCCGGTGGCCGTGTACGAGGTGATCGGAGCGGGCACCGTCCGGACCCGGCTGCAGGCCTCGGTCGCGCGCGGGCTGACCCGATTCGTGGGCCGAGACGCGGAGATCGACCAGCTGCGGCAGGCGCTGGAGGAGGCCGGGCGCGGCCGCGGCGAGGTGGTGGCGGTCGTCGGCGAGCCGGGCGTCGGGAAGTCGCGGCTGTTCTACGAGTTCATCCACTCGCACCGCACGCAGGGCTGGCTGGTCCTCGAGTCGAGCTCCGTCTCGTACGGCAAGGCCGCGCCGTGGCTGCCGCTCGTCGACCTGCTGAAGAGCTACTTCAAGATCGCCGACCGCGACGACACCCGCGCGATCCGCGCCAAGGTGACCGGCATCCTCCTGACGCTCGACGAGGCGCTGCAGGAGAGCATCGCGCCCGTGCTGTGGCTTCTCGACGTGCTCCCCGACGATCACCCGTTCCTGCGCCTCGACCGCGCGGCACGGCGCACGGCGGCGCTGGAGGCGGTGCGCCGTGTCCTGCTCCGCGAGAGCGCGAGCCAGCCGATCCTCCTCGTCTTCGAGGACCTGCACTGGATCGACGCCGAGACGCAGGCATTCCTCGACGCCATCGTCGAGAGTCTGCGCAGCGCCCCGGTCCTGCTCGCCGTCAACTATCGCCCGGAGTACCGGCACGCCTGGGGCAGCAAGACCTACTACCGCCAGCTCAGGATCGACGTGCTGCCGCCGGCCACCGCCGAGGCGCTGCTGGAGCCGCTGCTCGGCGACGACGCG
>DASUPA010000089.1:0-4553 GCA_036276335.1 Candidatus Methylomirabilota bacterium
GCGGGGGCCGGCTCGTACGAGCCGGCGGACCGGCGCCTCGTCGCCGTCGAGCCCTCCCGCGCGATGCTCCGGCAGCGCCCGGCGAGCGCCGCGCCGGCCGTCCAGGCCGTGGCCGGCGCGCTCCCGTTCCGGGACGGCGCGTTCGGGGCGGCGCTCGCGATCCTCACCCTCCACCACTGGTCCGATCGCCCGCGTGGTCTGGCCGAGCTGGCGCGCGTGGCCGCGCGCCGCGTGGTGGTCCTGACCTGGGATCCATCGAGCACGGGCTTCTGGCTGGTGGACGACTACTTCCCGGAGCTGGCCGCCATCGATCGCGCGATCTTTCCGAGGCTCGCGGAGCTCGAGGGCGCGTGGGGCGCGCTCGACGTGCGCGTCGTGCCGGTGCCGCACGACTGTCGCGACGGGTTCCTCGGCGCCTGCTGGCGCCGGCCGGCCGCCTACCTCGATCCAGCCGTGCGGGCCGGGATGTCGACTTTCACGAAGCTCGCGGCGGTGGAGCCGGGGCTCGCGCGGCTGCGTCGTGACCTCGCCGACGGCACGTGGACACGGCGCCACGGCCACCTGCTGGAGCGGACGGAGCTGGACCTGGGCTACCGCCTGGTGGTCGCCGGCGTTTAGCGGAGCGCCTCGCGCAGCTCGCGCGTGAGGACCTCCACGGTGCCGCGCGTGCCGCCGGCGAGCTTCAGCTTCCACTCGCCCTCGGTCTCGAAGCGGCGGTCGCGGAGACGCTCGCCCCAGGGCTTGATCGCCTCGCGGATGGCGTTGAGGTCGAAGGGATCGCGCCTCAGCTCGCGCGCCCGGGCCATGACGTCGGGGGCGGTACGGATGAAGGCCCGCAGCGCCGCCCCCGTCTTGATGGAGTACTTCCGGCCGGCCCACGCCGCGGGGAACGTCGTCGACAGCGCCTTGATGTAGTTCAGGAAGAAGCGCTTGGCGCCCTGGCGCACCTCGTTGATCTTCGAGGCGCCGCCGACCTTCTCGACCGTCTCGAAGAAGTCGACGATCTCCTCCGCCAGCGGCGCCTGGCTCACGCGGCCACGGCCGGTGCCGAGCATCTTGATCTCGCCGGCGAGCGGGGAGGTGTCGTCCTCGTTCAGCGAGCGGATCACGTCGTGCGCGAGGGCCTGGTTGGGATCGGGGTAGAGCTTGCGACCGGCCAGGCTGATGATGTGCGAGGGGTTCAGCCGCGTGTGCTTGGCGTTGATGGTGACGAAGAGCTCCACGATCTGCCGGGCGTCCAGCGAGTCGAAGAGCACCGCCGGCACCTCGATGCCGTTGGCGTCGCCGCTCTGGCTGAGCGAGTGGAGCGCGAGCAGGCGGTGCTGGCCGTCGAGCACGCGCAGCACGCCGTGCTCCTCGGGAATCTGCAGCAGACCGAGATCGTGATGGCCGGCGATCGGGGTGAAGGTGAAGCGCTTCTCGGACGTGATGATGACGGCGCCCGGGATGGCGGGCAGCGTCGCCGCGTCCTTGCACTCGCGGTAGTACGCAGCGAGCTCGTCGATCTTCCGCCGGATGATGGGCCGCTGGTAGGCGGACTCGCTCTCGCTGATCCGCCTCTCGAGCATGTCCCAGTTCACGCGCGAGCGCGTGGTGGTCGTCTTCCGCGTCTTGCTCTTGTCGTCGGCGCCGGCCCCGTTGCTGCCCGCGTAGCCGAGCACCTCGAACTTCACGAGGCGGTCGATGTCCTTCGCGGAAAGCCCGGCCTGGTAGAACTCCACGCCGAACTGCTTCACCCGGCGCGCCGGTACCGTGATCATAGGGCCGACACTGTACTTGATCGGCAAACCCCTGTCAATAGAGGGGTTTTGCCTTTGGACCTACCTTATCCGGGCCTAGCGCAGCTGGAATGTCTCGGCGGCCAAGCCTGCGATATGACGACCAATAGCGAGCGAGGCGGTGGCGCCGGGCGACGGCGCGTTGAGCACGTGGATCGCGTCGGCGGACTGCACGATCCGGAAGTCGTCCACGAGCGCCCCGTCGCGTGTGACGGCCTGCGCGCGCACGCCGGACCCGCCCGGATGGACGTCCTCCGGGCGGAGCGCGGGGACGAGCCGCTGGAGCGCCTTGACGAAGGCGGCCTTCGACAGCGAGCGATAGACCTCGTACGCCCCCGTCTGCCAGTACTTCGCGGCCATGCGCCAGACGCCTGGGTACGTCAGCGTCCCGGCCAGCTCGGCGGGGCGCACGTCGCGCCACGTGTACCCCTCGCGGGCGAATGCCAGCACGGCGTTCGGTCCCGCCTCGACCTCGCCGTGGATGGTTCGGGTGAAGTGGACGCCGAGGAACGGGAACTCCGGATCGGGAACGGGATAGATCAGGCCCCGGACGAGGTCGTGGCGCTCGGGACGGATCATGTAGTACTCGCCGCGGAAGGGGACGATCTGCACGTCGGGCGCGGCGCCGGCCAGCCGGGCGATGACGTCGCAGTAGAGCCCGGCGCAGTTCACCAGGCGTCGCGCCGTGACGACGCGCCCGTCCGCGGTGCCGATCCGCAGCTCGCCGCCCGCGCGGGCGATCGAGGCCACCGGGAAGCCGCGCTCGAGCGTGGCCCCCTGCGCCTCGAGATCGCGTGCGAAGGCCTGCGACACCTGACCGTAGTCGACGATCGCCGTCTGTGGCGAGTGGATCGCCGCCACCGCGCTGGCGTGCGGCTCGAGCTCGCGGAGCCGGTCGAGCTCGATCAGCGCCACGCCGGGCACGCCGTTGGCGACGCCGCGCTCGTAGAGGGTCCTGAGCCGCGGCACCTCCTCCGGGGAGGTGGCGATGATGACCTTCCCGCAGGTCTCCACGGCGATCCCGTTCTTCTCGCAGAACGCCTTCATCAGCCGCACGCCCTCGACGCACAGCCGCGCCTTGTAGGACCCGGGCTTGTAGTAGATGCCGGAGTGGATGACGCCGCTGTTGTGCCCGGTCTGATGCCGCGCGATCTCGCGCTCCTTCTCGAGCACGACCAGGCGCGAGCGCGGCGACCGCTCCTGCAGGGCGCGCGCGGTGGCCAGGCCGACGATGCCGGCGCCGACGATCGCGATGTCGTAGGTCACGAGGCGGTATTGTATGCCAACACCCGAACGCGGGGAGGATCTCGCATGGTCCGCAGATCCGCGCGGCGCTGCGCCCCTGACGCGGGCGCCGTCAGCGTAGCGCCGTGATGAGGTAGACGCCGACGACGATCAGCAGTGTGCCCGCGACGATCCGCGCGTTCAGCAGCTCGATCCCGCGCAGGAAGAAGAACGAGAACACGAGCACGAAGATCGGCGACACGCTCGACAGCGGCGCCACCACGCTCACGGAGCCGACCGTCAGCGCGACCACGATCAGCAGCACCGAGAGATTCTCCGCGATGCCGGCCGCGACGAAGTAGACGAGGCTCTGGCGGCGGCACGCCATGGCGCCGGCCTGGCGCGAGGCGAGCAGGAACGTCGTGAACGCGATGAGGGCCGCGGTGACGTTGACGGCGAAGCCGGGGATGGGCGCCATGCCGGCCAGGCCGATCTTCCTGAGCACGGCCACCACGCCGAAGCAGACGGCGGAGAGGAGCGGGATGACGAGCTGCCGCGGCCGCACGCCGGTGCTCGCGCCGCCGGACGACAGCAGCGTCGTTCCGGCGACGATGACCAGGGTGCCGACGAGGACGGCCAGGGTCACGTGCTCCCCCAGGAGCACGATGGCCAGCGCCGACGACACCAGGGGGCTCAGGTTCATGAGCGCGGCCGTGATCGACGCGCCCACCGTCTCGATGCCGATGAAGCGCAGGAGCCGCCCGCCCATGGTGCCGATCAGCCCCGCCGCCGCGAAGAACGCGATGCCGTCCAGCGACGGCGTCCCGAGGCCGCCGGCGAGGGCCACGGCCGCCCACAGGCCCACGGTGCCGACGGCCAGGTTCATCCAGAACGCGGTGTAGGGGCCGTCGTGGCGCAGGCCGCGCCGGATGAGGATGGTGGCCCCGGCGGAGATCAGCGCGCTGGCCAGCGCGATCGCGGGAACGGCGGCCGGAGTCACGAGGCGGGCGACGCCGTTTCCATGGCAGTTCGCGGATGATATACCATCGGGCGCATCCAGGAGGTCCCGCATGGCCGGGAAGTACTACGAGGAGCTCGCCGTCGGCACCGTGCTGCAGCACCAGCCGGGACGGACGGTGACCGAGGCGGACAACATCTGGTTCTCGTGTCTCACCATGAATCCACAGACGCTGCACGTCGACTTCCACGCCGCCGCGAAGGCGGAGTTCGGCAAGCCGCTGGTGAACAGCCTCTTCACGCTGGGCGTGGCCGTCGGCCTCTCCGTCGGCGAGACGACGCTCGGCACCACCGTCGGCAACCTCGGGTTCGAGAAGATCGAGTTCCCGAAGCCGGTCTTTCACGGCGACACGATCTACGCGGAGACGGAGATCGTCGACAAGCGCGAGTCGAAGTCCCGCCCCCAGTGGGGGATCGTGACCTTCGAGCATCGCGCGAAGAACCAGCACGGCGAGATCGTGATGCGCGCCCGCCGGCAGGCGATGATGCGGAAGAAGAGCGCCTGATGCCCCGGCGCTCGCTGCACTTCGTCCC
>DASUPA010000090.1:0-3570 GCA_036276335.1 Candidatus Methylomirabilota bacterium
CCGCCGGTTTCGCCGCCGCCGCGGCCGCCGGCGGCCGCGGGATCACGAGGCGTTGGCGGATCCGCAGGGTGGCACGCTCGCTCGGCAGACGGTTGGCGGCGACGATCGCTGCCACGCTGACGCCGTAGCGCCGCGCGAGCCCGCTCAGCGTGTCGCCGCGGGCCACCTCGTGCACGCGCGGCCGACCCCCGGCGTCGGGCTTCGTGGGCCGACCCGGCGCATCCCGCTTCGCGGGCCGACCCGGCGTGTCGGACTTCGCGGGCGGCACGGACGACGGGCTCACCACGAGCAGTCCGCCGAGCACCAGTCCGGCGCCGAGCCGGGCGTGGCGCATCACGCCTCGAAGCTCGAGTAGCGGATGTCGAAGCCCACGAAGCGGTTCGTCGGGGGGAGCCAGCGCACGGTCACCGTCGCGACGTTGGACAGGGGCGGTCCTTTCTCCAGCGCACGGGCGAACTCCTCGATCACCGGGCGCGGCCCCTCGACACGCGCACGCACGCGGCCGTCCTTGAGGTTCATCACGTAGCCCACGAGACCGGCCAGCTCGCCGCGACGCTGGGCGTAGTTGCGGTAGCCGACGCCCTGCACGTGGCCCTCGACGATGATGTCGGCTGCCGCGTTCACGAGTGGTACGGCGTCGCCGCCGCGCCGGCCGGGCGACTCCGGCCGGCGGGCGGCGGAAGAAATGGTCGGGGCGAGAGGATTTGAACCTCCGACTTCACGGTCCCGAACCGTGCGCGCTACCAGGCTGCGCTACGCCCCGATCCGACCGGCCTATTGTACATATCCTCACGAGTCCCAGGCGTACTTTCCCACCAGCTTCACGAACTTGCACTCGCCGTACG
This sequence comes from Candidatus Methylomirabilota bacterium, assembly GCA_036276335.1. Lineage (GTDB taxonomy): Bacteria > Methylomirabilota > Methylomirabilia > Rokubacteriales > CSP1-6 > AR12. The sequence goes on from DASUPA010000090.1 coordinate 846, forward strand.
CTTCCTTGCGGACCTCGCCGCCGACGCGCTCCACGACGGTGAGCACCTGGTCCTCGGGACTGCCCACCGGCAGCACCATGCGCCCGCCCTCGGCCAGCTGGCTCACCAGCGGCGGCGGGATGGAAGGGCCCCCGGCAGCGACGAGGATGCGATCGAACGGCGCCTGGTCCGGCCAGCCGAGCGCCCCGTTGCCGACGCGCACCCATACGTTGTCGACGCCCAGCGCCTCGAGCGTCGCCCGGGCGCGATCGGCGAGCCGTGGCAGGCGCTCGATCGAGCACACGCGTCGCGCGAGCGCGCCGAGCACCGCCGTCTGATAGCCCGAGCCCGTCCCCACCTCGAGCACCTTCTCCTGGCCGGACAGGCGAAGCAAGGAGGTCATGAGGGCGACGATGTACGGCTGCGAGATCGTCTGCTCCTCGCCGATCGGCAGCGGATGGTCGCCGTACGCGCTGTGCGCCAGTCCCTCGTCGACGAACCGATGGCGCGGGATCCGCCGCATCGCGGCCAGCACGCGCGCGTCCGTGATCCCGCGGCGCGCGAGCTGCTCGTCCACCATGCGCTCGCGCTCGCGGACCAGCCGCGCCTCGATCCCGCTCTCCACTCACGGCCTCCGCGACTTCGGCGGCTTCGGCGATTTCGACGGCGTCCGGGGTCCTGCCCGCCTCGCGCTCAGGGCGGCGTTGAGCCCCGGCTCCCAGTCGGCTATCTGCGCGAGCGCGCGGTGGTGCGTGAGGTCCAGATGGAGCGGCGTGACGGCCGCGTAGCCTTCGTGCACGGCACCCATGTCCGTGCCGTCGAGCGCCTCCCAGGCGGGTGGGCCCGCGCCGATCCAGTAGTGCACGCGCCCCCGGGGGTCCGCCTGCTCGACGATCTTCCCCTGGTAGACACGGTGGCCGAGTCGCGCCACGCGGATGCCCTTGACCGGCCCTCCCGGGACGTTGACGTTGAGGAGCGTCTTGGATGGGATCCCGCCGACGAGCATCCGCATCGCCACCTGCCGCGCCACGCGCGCGGCCTCGGTGAAGTCGCCCCCCTCGGCCAGCGACACGGCGAGCGATGGGACACCGAGCAGTGTCCCCTCCATCGCCGCCGACACGGTGCCCGAGTACGTGACGTCGTCACCCAGGTTCGAGCCGTGATTGATGCCGGAGGCGACGAGCACCGGCCGCTCCGGCAGGAAGCCCAGCACGCCGAGGTTGACGCAGTCCGACGGCGTCCCGTTCACCGACCAGCGCCGGTCGCCCCAGGCGTGGACGCGGAGCGGCCGGTGCAGCGTGAGCGCGTGCCCGCACGCGCTCTGCTCGCGCTCGGGGGCGATGACGTGGACCTCACCCAGGTCGTCGAGCGCGGCGGCCAGCGCCGCCAGGCCGGCGGCGTGCACGCCATCATCGTTGGTCACGAGCAGGACGGCCATCGACGTCTAGATACTACGCGCGATCGCGACCGGGCTCTAGGGACAGTCGAAGTGCTCGCTTCCTGCACCCGCGCCCCGGTCGAGGCGAGCGCGAGAGAGGGTGCAGTGGCGCGGCGGCTCCGTCGGCGAGCGCGGGAGTGAAGCCGAAGGGGTGGCGCGGGCCACCCCTTCGTCAGCTAGGCCATGTGTTGGTCGGGGCGACAGGATTTGAACCTGCGACCACCGGACCCCCAGTCCGGTGCGCTACCGGGCTGCGCTACGCCCCGACTCGCAACGTTGAAGTCTCTCAGAAACGGGCCACGCCTTCAAGGCGCGAGGCGTGTGCGTAGCGTCTGCAGGCGATCGCGGATCCGGCGCAGCGTCTCGGTATAGGTGGCCTCGCGGATACCCAGCTCGAGCTGCGGAGAGCCCTTGCCGCGCGACTCGGCGATGAGGCGCTTGCGCGCCCCCTCCAGGGTCAGCCGCTCGTCGTAGAGCAGCGACTTGATGCGCTGGACGAGCTCCAGATCCCGGCGCCGGTAGAGCCGCTGGCCGGCCGGGTTCTTCTTCGGACGGAGCAGCTTGAACTCCGACTCCCAGTACCGCAGCACGTAGGCGGGAACGCCGGCGATCTCCTCCACCTCGCCGATCCGGTAGTAGAGCTTCTCGGCGACCTCCAGCGTCACGGCCTCACGCCGACGCGCTGGTGGTGGTGGCGTTGATGCGCTGCTTGAGCCCCTTGCTCGGCTTGAAGGTCAGGACCTTGCGCGCGGTGATCTCGATGGAGTCGCCCGTCTGGGGATTCCGCCCGCGCCGCGACGCCTTGCGCCGGATGCGGAAGTGGCCGAAGCCGACGATCTTGACGTCCTCCCCCTTCTCGAAGCAGCGGAAGATGATGTCGAACACGGACTCGACGACCGATGACGACTGCCGCTTGGAGAGCCCGTGAGCCGCGACGGCGTTGACGAGGTCGTTCTTGGTCACGGTGAAGCCTCACCTCCTCGTGATGAACGGCTTGTAGCCCTTCGCCTCGAGCTCCTTGAGCGTGGCCGTCGCGGTGGCACGGTCGGGGAAGCCGCCGACGGCCACGCGATGCAGCCCGTCTCCCTCGCCGCCGCCCGTGCTCGTGCGCGAGGGCTGCGACGCGGCCGCGGTGCCGCGGCCGGAGCGCCGCACCTGCACCTTCAGGCCATCCACGGCCAGCTCCTTCGACAAGGCCACCGCCTCGCGCAGCGGCAGGCTCGGCTTCACGACGGCGCCGTTCGGCGCCGCCTCTGCGGTCAGGTTCTTCGCGGCCAGCCGCTCGTTCAGCTCGGCGGGCGACTGCCC
>DASUPA010000091.1:0-9461 GCA_036276335.1 Candidatus Methylomirabilota bacterium
CTCGACGCCCGCCGCCTCGAGCGCGTGGCGAAAGATGTCGGGCCGCGGCTTGCGCCAGCCCACCTGGTCGGAGACCACGACGGCGGCGAACAGGTCGTGGACGCCGGCCGCCTCGAGGATCGCCAGCGCCGTGGGGCTGTAGTCGAAGTTCGAGACGACGGCGAGCCGGTGGCTCCGCGCCAGCCGCCGGAGCAGCGGCCCGTGGTGCGACGGGAACGTGGCCGCGGCCGCCAGCGCCGCCCGGTGCTCCTCGATGAGCGCGTGGGCGACCGCCGGGTCGGGCGGCAGCGCCAGCCGCGCGAAGAAATCGCCGAACCGCTCGAGCGCGCTGACCTCGCGGTGATCGATCGCGCGCTGCCGCTCGGCCTCGTGCCAGCTGGCCAGGAGGGCGTCGTAGCAGGCGGGCAGCGTGACCGCCGGCGCGTGCGCACGAAGCCGCTGGTGCAGGCGGCCCGCGGTCGAGCGGACGACCTTGCCGTGCACCTCGATGGCCGGCAGCCGGTCGCGGTCGAAGTGCACCAGGGTGTCGAAGAGATCGAAGAAGATGGCGGCGTAGCGCGTCATCGGAGCCGCCTCCGGCTGCCGTAGCCCTCGTCGAGCCCGTGCCAGTGGCGGACGGCGTCCTCGCCGAACTTCCAGCAGAGGTTCACCTCGTGGCCGTCGCGCACGTGGAGAAAATCGACGAGGCCGAGCGTGAGGTCCTTGGTCACGCCCCCCATCCGCGCGATCTCCGCCAGCGCCTGGCGCACCGTCTCCGTGAGGCGCGCCAGCCGCTGCGTGTCCGCCTGCCACGCCGCGCGGTCGATCACGCCGCCCCCGGCCAGGCCGATGCGCTGCCGCTCCTCGTCCAGCCGCGCGCTCAGCGCGCCCGCCTCGGCGTGCGCTTGCATCGCGCGCTCCATCACCCGTGTCAGCGCGGGAATCAGCCGGTCGACGTCCTCGGGATCGAAGTGCTCACTCACCGTCGGTCACCCGGAGTCCCTCGTCGACGAACACGGCGTGGACCTCCTTCGGACCGTGCACGCCGCGCGTCAGGGTGAGCTCGATGTCCGCGGTGCGGCTCGGACCCGTGATGAAGTTGATCACCGCGCCCCGCCCCGGCGCCGGCGGGCCGTCGTGCCACGCCTCGAGGGCGATGCCCACCTGCTCCAGCGTCTCCACGAGGGCGCCGCGGTCGAACACGGCGACGTGGCACGGCGGCAGGAGCGACGTCGTGCGCGGCCGGCCGGCCGCCGCGCGCAGCACCAGCGTGCCGGTCTCGCCGATGGCGAGGTCGGCGCCGGTCACGCCGACGTCGGCGCGCGCCACGCGCTCGCGGAGGCGCTCGCGCTCCGCGTCCTGCGGCACGCCGTGCGGCATGGTCTCCACCCCGATGCCGGCCGCCTCGAGGGCGGGGGCCACGTCGACGCCGAGCGCCGGCGCCGCCCACGTCACGACGCTCCGCGCGTGCCGCTCGCGACAGAGGCGCTCGAGCAGCGCCGGCACCTCGGCCGCGCTGGCCACGCGATGGAACACGCCGCCGACGCGCTCGAACTCCACCCGGAACCGGTCCAGCGTCTGGGGCCAGCGCTCGCTCAGCTCGCGGCGCAGGACGTCGAGCCGCTCGCGCGGTCGCGCGGGGCGCTCGGCCGGCGCCGCGGGAAACAGCGCGGCCGCCCGGGCCATCTCGCCGCGGATGCGGGCCACGAACTCGGCGCGCGTCGTCACCGGCCGTCCCGCTCGAGCGCCGCCCAGCGCTCCTGGAAGCTGCGCGCCGCCGCCACCGGCAGGTCCCGCGTCCGCGTCCACTCGCCGAGGAACGCCAGCCTCGGTGCGCGGCCCTCGCGCAGGAGCGCGCGCTGCGCCATGCGGACCATCCGGACCGCGAGCCGGTAGAGCGCCGGGTGTGCGAGCACGCGCGCGAGCATCGCGAAGACCACGCGCTCCCGCCGCGGGGCGATCCCCCGCTCGGCCACTTCCTTGCGGAGCTCGACGAGCATGCGCGGGATGTCGATCCGGACGGGGCAGGCGTCCGCGCAGGCGCCGCACAGCGACGAGGCGTGCGACAGCTCCTTCACCGAGCGCGGCCCGTTCAGCATGGCCGTGAGGAGGATGCCGATCGGGCCCGGGTACGTGTAGCCGTACGCGTGGCCGCCGATCTCCCGGTAGACCGGACAGACGTTGAGGCAGGCGCCGCAGCGCAGGCAGGCGAGCGCCTCCCGCAGCGTCCCGGCGATCTGCGCGATGCGGCCGTTGTCGAGCAGCACCAGGTGGAGCTCCTCCGGCCCTTCGAGCTCCGCCGGCCGGCGCGGCCCCTGCACCAGGGTCGTGTACACGGAGAGCTTCTGTCCCGTCGCGCTCTTGGCGAGGACGCCCAGGAAGACCATGAGGTCCGTCATGGAGGGCACGACCTTCTCCACGCCCATGACCGCCACGTGCACGCGCGGCAGCGAGGTGACCATGCGGCCGTTGCCCTCGTTGGTGACGAGGACCACCGTGCCGGTCTCCGCCACCGCGAAGTTCGCGCCCGTGATCCCGAGGTCGGCCTGCAGGAACTTCTCGCGCAGCTCCTCGCGGGCGATGCGCGTGAGGACCTCGGGATCGGGCGGCGCCTCGCGCCCGAGCTCGCGGGTGAACAGCTCGGCGACCTGGCCGCGGGTCTTGTGGATGGCGGGCGCGATGATGTGCGACGGCCGCTCGTGGGCGAGCTGGATGATGTACTCGCCGAGGTCCGTCTCCACCGGCGTCACGCCGGCCGCCGCCAGCGCGTCGTTGAGGTGGATCTCCTCCGTCGCCATCGACTTCGACTTCACGGCCATGCGCGCCCCCGTGCGCCGCGCGATGGCCACGATGATGTCGCGCGCCTCGTCGGCGGTGGTCGCGAAGTGCACGTGCCCCCCCAGCCGCTCGACGTTGTCGACCAGCCGCTCCAGGTGGTGGTCGAGACGCTGGAGGGTCGCCTCCTTGATGGCGCGCGCGCGGTCGCGCAGCGCCTCGCCCTGCGGGAACCCGCTGAAGGCCTCGCGGCGCAGCCCGATGAACTTGGTCGTCGCGATGTCGAGCGCCTCGTGCAGGAATCGGTCCCCGAGCGCCGCCTGCGCCCGCTCGCGGAGCGGCGTGGTGACGAGCGGCTCGCTCACCGGCGCTCCCCCTGCTCCCCGGCCAGCAGCTCGGCCAGGTGCAGCGCGCGCACGGCGGAGCCGCGGCGGCGGAGTCCGCCCTGCATCTGCATCAGGCAGCCGGCATCGCAGGCGACCACGCAGCTGGCACCCGACGCCTCGACGCTGGCCAGCTTCCGGTCGAGGATGGCCGTGGACACCTCCGGCAGCCGCACGGAGAAGCTGCCCCCGAAGCCGCAGCACTCGTCGGCGCCCGGGAGATCGACGACCTCGACGCCCTCGAGGTTGCCGAGCAGGGTCCGCGGCGACTCGGACTCGTGCAGTCCCCGGAGGAGGTGGCAGGAGTCGTGGTACGCCACGCGCCCGGTCACGGCGGCGTCGAACCGTGTCCGCCCGAGCTCGCGGACGAGGTACTGCGAGAACTCGTACGTCCGGTCGGCGAGCCGGCGCGCGGCGGCCGCCTGGGGGGTGTCGGCGAGCAGCCCCGGATACTCGTGCTTCACCATCCATGCGCACGAGCCCGACGGCACCACCACCGCCTCGGCGTCGGCGAAGAGGGCCGTCGTCCGCCGGGCGACGCGCCGCGCCTCGGCGTGGTACCCGGAGTTGAACAGCGGCAGGCCGCAGCAGGTCTGCCCCGGCGGCAGGGTAACGGTCACGCCGAGCCGCCGCAGGAGGCGGACGATCCGCTCGCCGACCTCGGGATAGAAGACGTCGGCCAGGCAGGTGATCATCAGGGCGGCGGAGCGGGGCGCCGTCATGCGTGCGGCGGGGGCGGGCTGACGAAGACGAGCAGCACCAGGGAGGCGCCGGAGTCGTTCGTCACGCCGTGCGGCGCGCCGGCCGCCGCCACCAGCGCCTCGCCCTGCTGCAGGGTGTGCTCCTCCGTCCCGAGCGTGAAGCGGCCCCGTCCCTCCAGCACGACGTACACCTTGTCCTGGTCGTCGTGGCTGTGCACCTTCTGGCTCTGGCCCGGGGCGAGGCAGTACAGGTCGAGCTGCGCCCGCGGCGTCGCGGCCAGCGCGACCTTTGCCATCCGGTCGGCCTGGAACCTGGCGTGGTCCGCGAGTCGGATCTTCATCGAGCCTCCCACCGTACGGCGCGCGCGACGAGGGTCACCGGGTGGATCACCTCGATCTGGAGGCCGCGGCGCCGGCAGCCGCTCGCGATCTGGAGCAGGCAGCCGGGATTGCCTGCCACGACCGTGCGCGCGCCCGTCTCGACGATACGCCGGATCTTGTCCTCCAGCAGTCGCTCGGCCATGTCGGGCTGCAGGATGTTGTAGACGCCGGCGCTGCCGCAGCAGAGCTCGCTGTCGGCGAGCGGCACCACGGTGAGCCCCGGGATCTTCGCGAGCAGCGTCCGCGGCGCCGTCCGCACCTTCTGGCCGTGCGCGAGGTGGCAGGCGTCGTGGTACGTCACGGTCGTGGCGAGTGGCTCGAGGGGCAGGTCGGCGTCGGCCAGCAGCTCGCTGACGTCGCGTGTCCGGGCGGCCAGCCGCCCGGCGGCGGGGTCGGTCGTCCAGTGGCCGTATTCCCGCATCGCCGAGCCGCAGCCGGCGGCATTGGTCACCACCCAGTCGACGTCCTCGGGGAACGCGGCGCCCAGGGCGACCGCGCGGCGGCGCAGCGCGTCCAGCCGGCCGGCATGCAGGTCGAGGGCGCCGCAGCAGCCCTGGCCGCGCGGCACGACCACGTCCCAGCCGGCGAGCGACAGCAGCCGCGCCGTGTCGCGGTTCACGTCCGCGTGGAGCTGACGCTGCACGCAGCCGGTGAGCAGCGCGACGCGTCCGCGGGCGCGCCCGCGCGCCGGCACGAGCTCCGGAAGCGTGGTCACCTCGGGCGCGTCGTCGAGCAAGGCGTCCATGGCGGCCAGCCGCGGAAGGCTCCGCAGCACGCCGGTCCTCCGCACGAGCGCCTGCGCCCCCGAGCGCCGGTAGAAGCGGCCCGCGGCCAGCAGCAGCCGGAGCCGCTCCGGGTGCGGGAACATCGAGAAGAGCAGCGCGGACCACAGCCGCTCGCGGAGCGGGCGGCCCCGCCGCTCGATCGTCACGCGCGACGCCTCGAGGAGCGAGCCGAACGGCACGCCGGCCGGGCACGCCGACTCGCACGCGCGGCAGCCGAGGCAGAGGTCCAGGTGGTGCCGGAAGCCGTCGGTCACGTCGAGGCGCCGCTCGGCCACGGCCCGCATCAGGTAGATCCGCCCGCGCGGCGAGTCCATCTCCTCGCCGAGCACGCGGTACGTCGGGCACTGCGGCAGGCAGATGCCGCAGTGCACGCACGACCGGATGGCCGTCAGCGCGGCCGGCGAGTCGAGCGCGTCGAACGTCTCGCCCGCCATCACAGCCCGCCCACGAAGCGCCCGGGATTGAGCACGCCCGTCGGATCGAACTCGTGCTTGATCGCCCGCATGAGCGCGAGCGCCGGAGCCGCCACGGGCCCCCACGGGTCCACCGCCTCGCGCAGCGCCCGCGGCGCGCGCTCGACCACGACGCCGCCGTCGACGTCGGCGACGAACGCGCGCAGGCGCTCCAGCCCCCGCGCGAACGCGGCAGCGTCGACGCCGTCGACGCGCGCCCGCAGGGCGCCGAGCGCGGCGCAGCCGGTCACGGCGGCGCCGGCGAAGGCGGCGCGCGTCTCCGCGTACGTCGCCGCCAGGCGCGCCGGCACGGTGCCGATCCGGAGGCCCACGCCGCCGGCGGCCGCCGCCGTGCGGTCGTAGGCGCGCCACACGCTCGTGCCCATCGTCTCGAGGCGCCCGCCCGCCCGCTTCACCATGTCCGTCAGCTGGAGCTCCTGGGCCCGGACCGCCGGCTCCACGGTGCCGATGGAGATCGCCAGCGCGGCGGCCGCCACCGGCAGCCCGCACGCCGTCAGCGCACGGTCGTCGAGCATCTCGAGGCGGTTCGGCTGCACGGTCGACTCGAGCAGCGCCGCCACGCAGTCCTGCGCCTGCGCCGTCGAGCGGAAGCTCGCGAGCCAGGCGGCCTCGAACGCCGGGACGGGGTGGAGCCGCAGCGTGAGCTCGGTCAGCACGCCGAGGGTGCCGAGCGCGCCGACCATCAGCTTCGGCACGTCGTAGCCGGTCACCGACTTCACGACGCGGGCGCCGCCCCACGTCGCCACGCCGTCGGCCTGCACGAACCGCACGCCGAGCAGGAGATCGCGCATGGTGCCGTACCGCATCCGCAGCGGACCACTCGCCTGCGTGGCAGCGATGCCGCCGAGGGTGCGCGCCTGCCAGCCCGGGGGGTCCAGCGGGAGCGCCTGCCGGTGCGGAGCGAGCCGCGCCGCCAGCGTACCCGCCGTCATGCCGGCCTGCACGGTGATCGTGAGGTCGTCCGGATTGTGCTCCACCACCGCGTCGAGGCGGCGGAGGTCGACGACCAGGTCCACGCGCGTGGCGGGGTGGCCCTGCTCGAGGGCGGTCCCGCACCCGCGCGGCACGACGGCCAGCCCCTCCTCCCGCGCGAGCGCGATCACCCCGGCGACCTGCTCGAGCGTGGCCGGCGCGGCCACCCACCGGGGAGCGACGCCGTCCACGGCCGCGCTCGCGAGGGCCGCGGGATCCTCGCACAGGCCGTCGGCGCCGAGCAGCGCCCCGAGCACGCCGGACACCGAGCGCGCGGTGACGCTCACCGGCCTAGACCCACGTGCCCGGGGGCAGCACCGGCCGGGACGGGCGGAATCCCTCGCCGCAGGCGGGATGTGACGGCAGCAGCTTCGCCGGGTTCATGATGCCGTCGGGATCGAACACGCGGCGCAGCCGGAACATGAAGTTCAGGTCGGCGTCGGCGTACTGGAGCGGCAGGTTCTTCGCCTTGTCCATCCCGACACCGTGCTCGCCGGTCACGCTGCCGCCGAGCGCGATGCACGCGCGGAGCAGCGCCTCGTTCGCCTCCTGCGCCCGCGCGAACTCCTCGGGGCGGCGGTCGTCGTAGCAGATCATGGGGTGCAGGTTCCCGTCGCCGGCGTGGAACACGTTGGCGATCGTCACGCGGTAGCGCCGGCTCAGCGCGACCATCTCGCGCATGATCTGGGGGAGCTTCGAGCGGGGGACCACGGCGTCCTGCAGGAGGTAGGCGGACGCGATGCGCCCGACCGCGCCGGCCGCCTCCTTCCGGCCCTTCCACAGCAGCGCGCGCTCCGCCTCGTCGCGCGCCACGGTCACGAAGAGCGCCCCGCGCTCCCGGCAGATGGCCGCGATGCGGTCGCTCTGCGTCTCCACCTCCGCGCGCGGGCCGTCGAGCTCGATCAGGAGCACGGCCCCCGCGCCGTCGGGATAGACCTTGCCGACGGCCGCGTTGATGGCGCCGATCATCGCCTCGTCGAGCATCTCCAGCGCCGCCGGCACGATGCCCGCCGCGATGATGGCCGAGACCACCTCGGAGGCGTCCACGACGGTCGCGAAGGCGGCGAGCGCGGTCTTGACGGACTCCGGCGCGTGGAGCAGCCGCACCGTCACGCCCGTCACGAGGCCGAAGGTGCCCTCGGCACCCACCATCGCTCCCGGCAGGTCGTAGCCGGGCCGGTCCGCCGCCTTGCCCCCCACCCGGACGACGTCGCCCGTCCCCGTCACGAACTCGAGGCCCAGCACGTGGTTGGTCGTGATGCCGTACTTGAGGCAGTGGGGCCCGCCGGCGTTGGTGGAGACGTTGCCGCCGATGGACGACACCATCTGGCTCGAGGGATCCGGCGCGAAGAAGTAGCCCCGGTCGCGCACGGCGTGGCTGAGCCAGAGGTTGATGAGCCCCGGCTGCACCGTGGCGGCACGGTTCGGCAGGTCGATTTCCACGATGTCGGTCATGCGCGTCATCGACACCATGACGCCGCCCCGGGGGGCCATGGCGCCGCCGATGAGGCCCGTGCCGGAGCCCCGCGGCACGATGGGGACGCGCTCCCGGCGGCAGACGCGAACGACGTCGCGCACCTGCTCCGTCGAGCGCGGCAGGACGACCGCGTCCGGCGCGCCCTTGTACAGCGTGTGCATGTCGGCCTCGTACGTCATGCGCGCCTCGGGCGACGTGAACACGCCGTCGGCGCCGACGATGCGCTGGAGCTCCGTGACGATCGACCCGCTCAGTGCCATCACCCGGTCCTCGCGTCGCCCAAAAGCAACTTGCCGGCCCCGACGCGGCGGACCGGCAAGTGTGTGCAGCAGCCGTCCCGAGCTCTCAGCCGATCTTCCAGGTGTCTCCCGAGGTCAGGAGCTTGGCGATGCTGCCGGGCCCGCGATCCGAGATGGCGTGCTGCTCCTGCTGCAGCATCACGTCCTCGTAGATCGGCGCCTCGACGGCCTGCAGGACGCCGATCGGGACGGGGAAGTCCGGGGCGAAGAGATCCGCCAGGAGCTTCGCCGCGTTCACGTTGTGCTCGTCGTGGATCCAGAGCGCCCGCTCCGGCACGCTCGCGGCGTCCACGACCTTCGGGATCACGCCGTCCATCACCACGGCCTTGCGCGCGTCCGGCGGTCCGAACAGGAGCGGCTTGCCGTGCTCGAGCCGGAGCTCGTACCGGAGCTTCGACTCCTTGTCGTACATGACGTTCCACGCGAGGTCGTTGTACACGTTGCAGTTCTGCAAGATCTCGAGGAAGCCGGTGCCCCGGTGCGCCGCCGCCCGCTTCAGCATCTCCTCCAGGTGGGCGATGTTGCGGTCGACCGTGCGCGCCACGAAGGTGGCGCCGCAGCCGAGCGCGAATGCCAGCGGGTTGACCGGGCGGTCGGCCGAGCCCAGCGGCGTCGACTTCGTGACCTTGCCGAGCTCGCTCGTCGGCGAGTACTGGCCCTTGGTGAGGCCGTAGATCCGGTTGTTGAAGAGCAGGATCGTCACGTTCACGTTCCGCCGGAGGATGTGCAGCATGTGGTTGCCGCCGATCGACAGCCCATCACCGTCGCCGGTCACCAGGAAGACCTTGAGATCCGGGCGCGCGACGCGAAGGCCGGTGGCGATGGCGGGCGCCCGGCCGTGGATCGTGTGGAACCCGTACGTGTTCATGTAGTAGGGGAACCGGCTCGAGCAGCCGATGCCCGAGATGAACACGATGTTCTCGCGCGGGATCCCGAGATCCGGCATGGACTTCTGCACGGCGCTCAGGATGGCGTAGTCGCCGCAGCCCGGGCACCAGCGCACGTCCTGGTCGGACTCGAAGTCCTTCTTCGTGTACTTCGGGGCCGGCGTGGCGGCCGCCCCCCTTCCCTGGGCACTCATGCTGGGCTCCCGATGAGCTGGTTGATGGCCTCGAGAATCTCCTCGCTCGCGAGCGGCAGGCCGCGCACACGGTTGAACCCGACCGCGTCGACGAGGTACTCCGCGCGGAGGACCCGCACGAGCTGGCCGCTGTTGATCTCCGGCACGAGGATCTT
>DASUPA010000092.1:0-15150 GCA_036276335.1 Candidatus Methylomirabilota bacterium
CGACGGCACGATCGTCGTCTACACCGGCATCCTCCCGGTGACGCAGAGCGAGGCCGGCCTGGCCGTCGTCGTCGGGCACGAGGTCGCCCACGTCGTGGCGCGGCACTCCGGCGAGCGCCTGAGCCAGATGGTCGTCGCCCAGAACCTCACGAACCTCGCCGCCGCGTTCGCGAGCCCGCAGTACCAGGGCGCCGTCGGCGCGGCCCTCGGTCTGGGCACCCAGTACGGCGTCCTGATGCCCTTCGGCCGTGCCCACGAGTCGGAGGCCGATCACCTCGGGCTCTACTACATGGCCAAGGCCGGCTACGATCCCGCCGAGGCGCCGCGGCTGTGGGAGCGCATGGGCGCCGGCAGCAAGGGCGCGCCGCCGGAGTGGCTGTCGACCCACCCGAGCCACGCGACGCGCATCACGCAGCTGCGCGCCTGGCTTCCCGACGCTCGCCGCTACTACGAGAACCAGGCGCTCCCGCTGCCGGACGTCCTGGGCCGCTGAGCGGATCCGGCGTGCCCCGCCGGGCGTCGAGCCCGGCGGGGGCGGGCAGGAGCGGGCAGGCTCAGTCGAGACGCCGCAGCGAGAACACGTCCGTCGTGTCGCCGCAGCTTCGGCATCGGTCGACGCCCCGGCGGACGTCGAGGTGCCTCGCCATCCGCGGGATGTACGCCTCGACCTCGGCCGGCTTCAGGTGCGCCTTCTCCGACAGGCAGGCCACGCACATGGGCCGCTCCACCATGAGGACGGCGAGCAGCGCGGCGTTCTCCGGCATCGCGCGATACTAGCACGCGATGGTTCCGGCCGGGGGCCCGTGTGGATCACGTGTCGTCGTCCACCCAGGCGCCCGTGAGGCGGCCGGCGAGGGTGCGATGGCGGCGGAAGTAGTAGGCGAGCATGGCGGCCGCGGCCAGGACGTTGCCCACGAAGATGGTCCAGCCCGCGACCTCGTCGAGGATCCAGGAGGCCGCGATGAGCACCAGGCCGAAGAAGAAGATCTCGAACGAGGTGAACAGGATCACGAGGGCGAAGATCAGCATCGGCTGCCGCTCGGCGCCGGCGATGAGCAGCGCGCCCACGATCCCGAACAGGATGAAGGCCAGGCCGTGCACGGCCGTGTACGCGAGCACGGCGGCCCCGGGCGTCGTCTGCCGCAGCAGCGCCGTGCCGAGGAGCTGCGGCGTGCGCAGCATCTCGCCCTGGATGGCGTCGATCGCGAAGAACCAGAGCGCCACCACGGCGGCGCCGACGATGCCGGCCGCGATGCCCTCGCGGAGGACGTCGCCCCAGGAGCCGACGAGCGAGCGGGGGAGCGCGCGGTGCGCGCGGAAGAGATACCAGAGCATCCCGAGCGAGGCGAGCAGGTTGCCGACGAGCACCGCCCACCACACGAGCTCGCCCCGCATGGACTGGCCGAAGGCGCCGAGCACGCCGAAGAAGAACGCCTCGAAGCACGCGAAGAGCACGATGAATCCGATGAAGAGCGCGGGCTCGCGCTCGCTCATGGCCATCATGGTCGCGGCCACCACGCCGAACGCCACGAACGCGAGGCCGTGGAGCACCGTGTAGCCGAGGATGGGACCGAACGACGGCGTCAGGGACGCGTCGGGACCGGAGAAGACGAAGGCGCCCAGGATGCCCGGGGTGAGGAACGGCCGGCCGCGCGCGATGTCGAACACGAAGAACCACACGGCCACGATCGCCGCGCCGATCAGCCCGGCGATGATGCCTTCCCGGAGGACCGAGCGCTCGCCCGTCATGGCCGCCCGCTCGTGATTATCACATGGCGGCCCCCGGGCGGAGCCGTGGCGTTCCGGTGGTCGCGGGCGAGGCGGAAGCCGTAGTCGGAGTAGCGGAGGGCGGGCGGGAGCGAGGAGCGGTGTCCGACGGGGCTCCACGGGTCGGCGTGACGCCACGCGCCGCCCCGACTGACCCGCCGCGTCCCGGCCTCGGGCCCGCGCGGGTTGGCGGCCGGCGAGCGCGCGTAGTAGGCGTCGTCGTACCAGTCGGCACACCACTCGTGACAGACGCCGGCGAGGTCGTAGAGGCCGAGCGGGTTCGGCGGGGTCGCGCGCACGCGCGGGGGACGATCGAACCGCGCCGCCGGCGCCGCGCCCGGCCACGGCAGCCGGCCACCCACCACGCCGCCCCGCGCGGCCTTCTCCCACTCCGCCTCGGTGGGCAGCCGGGCGCCGGCCCAGGTCGCGTACGCGACGGCGTCGTGCCAGGCGACGCCGACGACGGGCTGGTCCGGGTCGTCGAAGCCCGGCCGCTTCCAGAAGGCGGGCGGCGCCGTCCCGGTCGCCGCGAGGAAGGCGGCGAACTCCGCGTTGGTCACCGGCGTGGTCGCGATGGCGAACGCGTCGATCCACACCTCGTGCACGGGCCGCTCGGCGGGCAGCCCGTCGAGCGTGCCCATCAGGAACGCGCCGGCGGCCACCTCCACGAAGTCCACGAGGCTATAATGCGCCCCATGAAGACCGCGGAGCGCATGGGACGGCTGGGCACGGAGTCGGCGTTCGAGGTGCTGGCGCGGGCGAAGGCGCTCGAGCGCCAGGGCAAGCAGATCGTGCACCTCGAGATCGGCGAGCCGGACTTCGACACGCCGGCCCACATCAAGGAGGCGGCCAAGCGCGCCCTCGACGCCGGCGCCACCCACTACGGGCCGTCGGCGGGACTGCCGGAGCTGCGCGAGGCCATCGCCCGGCACGTGAGCGCGACGCGCGGCGTGCCCGTCGCCCCCGAGCAGGTCGTGGTCACGCCCGGCGCCAAGCCGATCATGTTCTTCACGATCATGGCCCTGGTGGGCCGTGGCGACGAGGTGATCTACCCGAACCCGGGCTTCCCGATCTACGAGTCGGTCATCAACTTCGTCGGCGGCACGCCGGTGCCCATCCCGCTGCGCGAGTCGAGCGAGTTCGGCTTCGACCTGGAGCTGTTCGAGACGTCGGTCTCCTCGCGCACGAAGCTCATCATCATCAACTCGCCCCAGAACCCCACCGGCGGCGTGCTGGACCGCGCACAGATCGAGCGCATCGCGGCCATCGCCCGGCGGCACCAGGTGCCGGTGCTCACCGACGAGATCTACCGACAGTTCCTCTACGAGGGCGAGTTCGTTTCCATCCTCCAGGTGCCCGACCTGCACCGGCAGACGATCCTGCTCGACGGCTTCTCGAAGTCGTACGCGATGACGGGCTGGCGGCTCGGCTACGGCGTGTTCCCGCCCGAGCTGGTGGAGCACATCACGCGGCTCATGGTGAACTCCGCCTCGTGCACGGCGTCGTTCGTCCAGCTCGCGGGGATCGCGGCGCTCGAGGGCGAGCAGGCTGCGGTCGGACGCATGGTGGCGGAGTTCCGGCGCCGGCGCGACATCCTGGTGGACGGCCTGAACAAGCTGCCGGGCGTGCAGTGCCTGCGCCCTCGCGGCGCGTTCTACGTGTTCCCCAACATCACCGGGACCGGGCGCTCGTCGGCCGAGGTGGCCGACCGCCTGCTGAGCGAGGCGGGCGTGGCCGCCCTCTCCGGCGCGGCCTTCGGCGCGCACGGCGAGGGATACCTGCGCTTCTCCTACGCCAACTCGGAGGCCAATCTCCGGACCGCGCTCGAGCGCATGCGTCCGGTCTTCGAGTCCTTCGCGCGCTGACGTCCTCGCGCTGAGATGGCCCGCAGCACCGTGGCCGCCGTCGTCGCCGACGGCCTGGCGCGCGCCGGCACGCGCCGCGTCTTCGCCGCGCCCGGCGCGCCGACCGCGCTCCTCCAGGCGGCGCGCGCGCGGGGCCTGGCGGTGGTCGAGACGGCGACCGTCACCGGAGCCTGCGTGATGGCCGCGGTCACCGGTGAGCTCGACGCCGCGCCCGGCGCGGCCGCGGTCTCGCTCGCCGGCGGCGCCGGCGCGATCGCCGAGGGCGCCGCCCACGCCGCGCGCGACCGCGCGCCCGTCATCATCGTGTCCGGCGCCGCGCCGGACACGCCGCTGCTGGCCCCCGTGGTGAAGGCGAGCCTCGCGCCCGACGCGGCCTCGGCCGGCCACTGGATCGCGCACGCCGCGCAGCTCTCGATGGCGGCGCCGTGCGGCGCCGTGCACCTGGCCGTCGACGTCGACGTCGCCGGGGCGCCCGCGCTGCCGGTGGCGACGTCGTGCCGCCGCCCCCCGATGCCCGCCGCGCCGGCGGACGTGCTGGACGCGCTCGCCGACGCCATCGCGGCCGCCGCGCGCCCGGTGCTCGTGACCGGGCTCGAGGTCGCCGGGGCCGACGCGGCGTGGGTGCGGGCGCTGGCCGAGACGCTGCCGGCGCCGGTGCTGTCCACCGCGAAGGGCAAGGGCGCGCTGCCCGATCCGCATCCGCTCGCGCTCGGGTTGCTGACGCCCGGGCATCCGCTGACCGCCCGTGCCGATCTCGTCGTCGCGCTCGGCGTGGACGCCGTCGAGCTGAGCCCGGGCGCGTGGCCGGCCGCCGCGCGCACGGCGCACGTCGGGCACGGCCCCTGCGGCCCGCTCTATCGCGCCGTGGTCGAGGTCGTCGCCGACATCGGTCTCGTGATCGAGGAGCTGGCGCCACGGCTCCGGGGACGCGCGCGCGCCGACTGGGACGTGGCGGAGCTCGACCGCCTCAAGCGCGCGCTCGCGACGCCGGCGGCCTCCGGCGCGGGACTCGCGCGCCATCGCGTGGTCGCGATCGTGCGCGAGGCGACTCCCGCGGGCACGCTGGCGGCGCTGGACGTGCCGCTGGCCGCGGCCTGGCAGGCGGTGGCGCCGCGCGAGCTGCTCATCCCGAACGGGGTCGCCACGCCGGGCTTCGCGCTGCCGGCCGCGCTGGCGGCGGCGCTCGCGCGCGACGGGCGCCGCGTGGTGGCCATCGGCGCCGCGTCGGGCCTGGTGGCGCCGGGCGGAGAGCTGGCGACGGCGGCCCGGCTGGCGCTGCCGATCGTCATGATCGCGCTGGATCCGGACGGCATCGCCCTCGAGCCCGCGCGCCGGGCGGGCGTCGCCGCCTGGCAGGCGGACGACGAGGCGGGACTCCGCGCGGCCTTCGCGCGCGCGTGGAGCGCGGGACGGCCCGCGCTCGTCGCCGCGCGCGTCGGACGGTGAGCGGCCGCGGCGAGGCCGGCCTCGCCGCGGCCGGAACGCTCAGGCGGCGCGCTGCTGACCCCGCCCGCGCTCCCAGGCGTAGCGCACGGCGGGACCGAAGCGATCCCACGTCCCCGGGTTGCGCTCCTCCCAGCGGCGGCGAGCATCGGCCTCGGTCGCGGTCCAGTCCGCGTGCCCGGACCGATCGCTGCCGAGCGTGTACCCGTAGCGATAGGCGGGCGCGCACTGCTCGTACGTCAGGCCCTGGCCGCCGAACGCCTGCGTGCAGTGCGTGCGGAAGTCGCTCTCGAAGTCGCCAGGGCCGCCGCGGTCCACCTCGACGTCGGTGCGGCGCACGGTGTCGCGCACCGTGGCCGAGCGGTCCTGGACGTCCTTGGAGAGCACGACCTCCTCGGTGATCCGGGCCTCCTTGGCGACCACGGGCTCTTCCCGCGTCTCCTCCATCTCGATGGATCGCTCGCGGAAGGCGTCGGCACCGGCGGTGGCCGGCCGATCGACGGGCCGGCGATCGACGTGGACGCGCTCTTCGCGCAGCCGGACCTCTTGCTCCACCGGACGCTCGCTCACCCGGGTGTACACGCGAACGCCGCCCCTCGTGACGGCACGCTTGCCGATGCGGAGCTGTTCCTCCACGACCGGCAGCACTTCCTCGCCCCGGGTGCCGCGGGCCGCGGCCGCGGTGGGCCGGGCCCCCTCGCCGGCGGTGGCGGCCCGGCCGCCCTCCTCCACGCGCCCGCCGTGCGCCTCGAGGATCTGCTCGATGCGCCCGGCGCGACGGTCCTCGGCGTCGACGGTGAGGACGACCCCGCCGCGGCCCAGGCCCTCGTCGTAGTACTCGACGTCACTGTTCCACGCGTCGTCGTCGCCGCCGAACAGCCAGCTCCAGAAACCGCCGCCGCTCTCGCCGCGCCGCTCGTAGTCCTGGCGTGTCGACGTGTCGGCGATGCGGATGTGGCGCCGCTCGATGCCCTCGTCCGCGAGCGCCTGGGCCACGCGCTCGGCGTCCGCTCGTGATCCGTACACTGCTGCCATTGTCCTGGCCATGGTGCTAGCTCCTGTCCTTGCTCGGGGTGTCGTTGGCCGCGAGGCGCTCGATGACGGCGCGCTCGCGGCGAAGCTGTATGCGTTGGGGACGCCGCTCGACCGAGCGCCGCAGGGTGATCGCCACCTCTTCCACGACTTTCAATCGCGTGGTGACAACTTCCTCGACGATCGGCACGATCAGCGTGTCGCCTTCCCGGCGCACGCCGGGCGGGCGGTCGACGAACCGGTCGACGCGGCGGCGCCGGATCTCGACCTGCTGGCGCCGGAGCGGCGGGTCCACGACCGCGGTGCGCCGCTCCACGCGCGTGCTGACACGGACGATGCCGGTCCGGCGACGGCGCGTGCCGACGTGAAGGCGCTCGGTGGCCAGCGGGACCCGGACGGTTTCGTCCTCGTCCCGCGTGTGCAGTCGATCGTCCGGAGGTCGCCGCGACATGAGGCCGGTACGTCAGCAAGGCTCATGCCTTCGCTGGCGCGTGGCCGCGCCGCGCGGTCGTCAGCGGTGGAAGACGGCCTCGGCCACGACGACGCGGCGCTCGTCGAGGTTGCGGAGGATATTGCGGAGCATCGCCGGCGCGTCCGGGCCGAGCAGCAGGTGCAGGCCCAGCACGGCGGGCGGCTGGCTCAGCCGCTCGCGGAACCAGGCGATCGCCTCCGCGCTGCGATCGGTCCACGCCGCCTCGGTGAAGCCGGCGGCCGTGAGCCGGGCCCGCCCTGCCACCGGCGTCTCGAGGTGGCTCAGGGACGGCTCGCTGGCCCACGGCACCGGGAAGTGCACCGGTGCCTCGGGACCCGCGAGAATCTCGTGCATCGCGAGGCGGCCGCCTGGGCGCAGCGCCCGGAAGAGCTCGCGGGACAGCCCGGCCTTGTCCGCGATGTTCATGCTGCTGTGCTGGGTCCACACGACGTCGAATTCACCATTCTTCACCGGGAGGCGGAGCGCGTCGCCGTGGCGGAACTCCACGCGGTCGGCGAGCCCGGTGCGCTCGGTGAGGAGGGCGCCGACCCGGCAGAACTCCTCGGTGAGGTCCACGACGGTGACGCGGCAGCCGAGCTCCGCGGCCAGGGTGCGGGCGGGACCGCCGAGTCCGCCGCCGACGTCGAGCACGCGCGCGCCGCGCTCCAGCGCCGCCCGCCGCGCCAGCGCCAGGGTCGCGTCGCGGCCGCCGATGTGGAACTGGTCCACCGGCGCGAGGTCGACCGGCGCGAGGCGCTCGGGATCCTTGCCGGCCTCGCGCAGCGCCTCGAGGAGGCGCGCCTCGAGGCCGCCGCGCCCGTAGTGTGCGCCGACCGCGCGCGCATCCGTCACCGCTACTTGGCCACCACGGCAGGATCGACCCGCATGACGACGTAGCCAGCGACGGCGCCGGCCCCGAACCCCGGCGCGAAGACGCGCCGCGGGCGATCGATCACACCCTCCTGCACGGCGTCGTGGAGGGCGAGCGGGATGGAGGCCGACGAGGTGTTGCCCACGCGGCCGATGTTGAAGTAGAGCTGCTCGGGACGCAAGCCGGCGCCCTTCGCGTACTGGAGCACCATCGTCTTGTTCGCCTGGTGCGGCACGACGAGGTCGATCGCCGAGAGCAGGCTGCCGCCGCCGCCGTCGGGATGCGGCAGCACCTCGAGCTCGCGGATCATCTGGGTGAGATAGCGCTTGACCAGCGCCTTCACCTCGGGCCCGAAGACCGTGATGTTGTTGTCGAACTCGGGGTTCGGCCAGACGATCGAGTCCACCTCGCTCACGGGGCCGCTCGCGTACGTCTGGTAGTAGTCGACGTCGGGCGCGGCGCCCGGCTCCGCCGGCCCGACCACGACGGCGGCGGCGCCGTCGCCGAAGATCATGCGGGACGTGCGGACGGTGCCGATCTTGTCCGAGAACTTCTCGCCGCAGACCACGAGCACCGGGCGCTCCACCTCCTGCAGCAGCCGCACCGCCTCCGCGAGGCCGTAGGGCAGCCCGGCGCACGCGGCCACGATGTCGCACGAGGCGTGCGTCTGCAGCATGCCCAGGCGCGAGGAGAGCCAGGTGGCGAGCGACGGCATCATCTTGGTGCTCGTGCACGAGCAGAAGAGGACGGCGCCGACCTCCTCGGGCGACCGCTGGGCGTGGTCGAGCGCCGCTTGGGCGGCCAGCAGCGACATGTGGTCCAGGTCCAGCTCGGTGTAGAGCCGCTGCCGGATGCCCGTCTTCTCCTCGATCTCGTCCGCCGTCATCGGCGACCACGAGTACGCGGCGTTGCGGATGAGGTCGTCGTTGGTGCACGTGCGCTCGCCCTCGTACACGGCCAGCGCCTCGATCCGCGGCATGACGCGCAGGCGCCGGCGGACGTCGATCGGCGGGCAGGGGCTCGCCGGCGGCCGCGCCGCCGCCGGCGCCGGCCGGGGCGGCCGGCTCCGCTGGCCGCGCCTGACCCGGCGGATGAACTCGCGCACCTCGTCGCTCCGCGGGTGGTAGACCACGACGAAGTCGTCGTCGGCGAGCTTGCCGACCTCGCTCACGCGCAGCTTGGTCCGGTCCCAGCGGTACTCGTTGTGGAGGATCATCATCTGGCGCAGCAGCGCCTCGAGCTGCGGCACCGGGTGGCTGCACTCGACGATGTCGTCGTGCGAGTACCCCGGATAGTCCGGGTCGTGCACGAGGAGCTGGTACGTGAGGCTCCGCGGCCTCGCCAGCATCTCGGGCACGGTCGGCTTGATCGGCTCCAGCTCGGCGCCCGCGCCCTTCTTGTGGCGAAAGACGTCGAGGAGCACGCGGAAGATCTTGTGCTCCGTGCCCTCGTCCCAGGTCGGCGGGAGCGCGCGGTAGCCGCGCTCGATGGCGGCCGTCAGCTCGCCGCCCTCGTACGGCTTGAAGACGGGCAGGAAGACGTCGTCGCGGTGCTTGGGCACGTCGCGCCACCGCGTCGGCCGCTTCTCGTACATGGTCATCGCGTACCGGTCCACCCAGAACAGGTCGAGCGCGAGGTCGCGCAGCAGCTCGTAGCGTCCCCGGTAGGCGCCGGCCTCGAGCCGGGCGACGATGTCGGCCTCCGTCGGCGCCTTCTCCTCGAAGTCGCGGTGGATCACCGCCGCGAACTGGTCGAGCGTCTCGAAGACGGAGAAGTCCAGCGCCGGGAAGAAGTTCGAGGGGAACACCATGCGGCCGTAGCGGTTGATGACGAATGACTTCATACGGCGACCTCCACCCCGGCGACGGTACGCTCCCGCCGGGGGTTGTTCAAGACGCTATAATGCGGGCATGGGGATCTTGGCGGCGAAGGACCAGGAAGCGATCCGCAAGGAGTTCGCGCGGCTCACCGGGCCGGTGAAGCTCGTGGTGTTCTCGCAGGAGCTGGTGGCGGGGGAGCTGTGCCGCCAGAACGAGCAGCTCATGAAGGAGGTCGCCGAGCTCTCCGAGCACGTCACGGTGGAGGTGCTCAACCCCGCCATCGACCGGGAGCGCGCGGAGGCCTACGGCGTCAGCGACGTGCCCGTCACCGTGGTGGAGGGCGCGCGCGACCACGGCATCCGCTTCCTCGGCATCCCGTCCGGCTACGAGTTCAGCAACCTCATCGACTCCATCATCGCGGTCTCCCGCGGCGAGGTGGCGCTGACGGAGGCCACCAAGGCCTCGCTGGCGACGCTCCCCGGCGACGTCGAGATCAAGGTGTTCTCCACTCCCACCTGACCGTACTGTCCCCGGGCCGTGCGCCTGGCGCAGCACATGGCGATCGCCTCGGACAGGGTCCGCGCCGTGGCCATCGAGGCCACGGAGTTCCCGGAGCTGTCGCGGGCCTACCAGGTGATGGCGGTGCCGAAGATCGTGATGAACGACCGCGTGTCGTTCGAGGGGGCGCTGCCCGAGGCGCAGTTCCTCGAGGCGGTCGTGCGCGCCGCCTCCGGGAACGGCGACCGCTGAGCCTCCCCGCGCGCCTCCTGCCGGTGCTGCTCGCGCTGGCGACGGCGGTGCCCGCGGCGGAGCGCGAGGCGCCGCTGCGGGCCGGGGAGCGCGCGCCCGACGTGGCGCTGGCCGACCAGCACGGCCGGCCGTTCCGGCTGGCGGACGCGCTGAAGCAGCGGGACCTCGTCGTCCTCGCCTTCTACGTCAAGGCCTTCACCGGCGGCTGAGACCTCGAGTTCTCCCGGTTCCGGGATGACCAGGCCAAGTACGCGGCGCTCGGCGCCGAGATCGTCGGCGTGTCCGCCGACCCGCCCGAGCGGAACCTGGCCTGGATGCGCCAGCTCGGGCTCCCGTTCCGGCTGCTGAGCGACCCGGACGGGCGGGTGGCGCGGGCCTACGGCGCGTGGGACGAGACGTGGCGCCTGGCCCGGCGCGTCACCTTCGTCATCGACCGCGCCGGCACCGTCCGCCACGTGGAGCCGGGCAGCCTCGCCATCGACACCTCGCGCACGCTCGATGTCGTCCGCACGCTCGCGCGCCCGCAGTAGGCCCCTCCGGCGCCTCTTCGCCTACGGCACGCTGATGCGCGGCGGCAGCCGCCATCGGTTCCTCGCCGCCGGCGCGGAGCTGGTGGGCGCGGGGACGGTGCCCGGCCGGCTGCTCGGCCTGCGCGGCTACCCCGGCCTGATCGCCGGGCGCGGCCGGGTGCACGGCGAGCTCTACCGGCTGCACCGCGTCGAACTTCTCCCCGTGCTGGACCGCGAGGAGGGGTACAATTTCGTCCGCGGCCGCACCACCGTCACGCTCGAGGGCGGCCGGCGCGCGCAGGCGTGGATCTACCGTTACCGGGGACCGCGCGAGCGTGCGATCCCGATCCCACACGGCGACTACCGGAGGATCCGATGGCGATGACCGCCGCCGAGCTGATCAAGGCCGACCAGGAACACCTCATTCACCCGCTGCACCACCCGATCGATCACGCGGAGCCCCTCATCTACGTCCGCGGCCGCGGCGCCACCATCGAGGACTACGGCGGGCAGAAGTACATCGACGGGCTCGCCGGCCTCTGGAACGTCAACGTCGGCCACGGGCGCGCGGAGCTGGCCGAGGCGGCCGCCGTGCAGATGAAGGAGCTCGCCTACTTCTCCGGCTACACCGGCTCGTCGAACGTGCCGGCCATCCAGCTGGCGCAGAAGCTGATGGAGCACGCCTACGACAACATGCAGGGCGTCTTCTTCACCTGCGGCGGTGCCGAGGCCAACGAGTCGGCGTTCAAGACGGCGCGCTTCTACTGGAAGGCCAAGGGCAAGCCCGACAAGGTCAAGATCATCTCGCGCATCAACGGCTATCACGGCGTCACGCTGCAGGCGATGAGCGCCACCGGCATGGCCGCCTACTGGAAGATGTTCGAGCCGCGCGTGCCGGGCTTCGTCCACATCCCGACCTGCTACCCGTACCGGATGCCCGAGGCCAAGCCGGGCGAGACGGCGGGGCAGGCGGCGGCGCGGCTGCTGGAAGAGGCCATCGTGCGCGAGGGGGCTGACACGGTGGCGGCCTTCATCGCGGAGCCGATCCACGGCGGCGGCGGCGTGCTCTATCCGACCGACGATTATTTCCCGCTGGTCAGACAAATCTGCAGCAAGCACAACGTGCTCTTCATCGGCGACGAGGTCATCACGGGCTTCTGCCGCACCGGCAAGTGGTTCGCGCTGAGCCACTGGAACGTCAAGCCCGACATCATGTCGTTCGCCAAGGGCGTGACCTCCGGATACCTGCCGCTCGGCGGCATCATGGTGAGCCGCGAGATCAAGGAGGCGATGGACAGCGTCAACCCGGCCGACCGCTGGATGCACGCCTACACCTACTCCGGGCACCCGACCTGCTGCGCGGTCGGGCTGAAGAACGTCGAGATCATGGAGCGCGAGCGGCTGTGGGAGAGCGCGGCGAAGATGGGCGACCGGCTGTACGCCGGGCTCAAGAGCGCGTTCGCCGACTCGCCGTACGCGGGCGACATCCGTGGCGGCAAGGGCCTGCTGGCGGCGGTGGAGCTGGTGGAGGACAAGGCGACGAAGAAGAACTTCGCCGCCGACAAGAAGGTGGGGCCGCGCGTGCAGCAGGAGATGACCAAGCGCGGCGTCATCACGCGCGTGCGGCCGACGGGCGGCGCGCACCCGGCGAACGGCGACACGGTCTTCTTCGCGCCGCCGCTGGTGATCACCGAGACGGAGGTGGACCGGCTGGTCTCGGTGGCGCGCGATGCCGTGAAGGCCGCGTGCGCCTGATCACGGCGCACCGGATCCTCATCGCGGCGGGCATCGCGTTCTTCCTGTTCTACGGCCTGATCGAGGCGCGGCTCTGGATACGCACCGGCTCGGGCGCGGCGCTCGCGCAGGCGATCGCCGCGCCCCTGGTGGCGCTGGGGTTCGCGATCTACTACCGCTCGCTCGCGAAGCGGTGGGGCAAGTAGCGACGCTCGTCTACGACGCCGACTGCGCCATGTGCCGCGCCAGCGCGCTCTGGCTGATGCGCCGCGCGATGGCGGCCGGCGAGCTCGAGATCCTGCCCTGCCGCTCCGGCCCGCGCCGCGCCCGCTTCCCGCAGATCTCCGACGAGCGCTGCATGCGCGCCATGCAGCTCGTCCTGCCCGACGGCCGCGTGCTCGAGGGCGCCGACGCCGTGCCCGAGCTGCTGCGCCGCATCCCGCGCTGGCGCTGGGCGGCGGCGCTGCTGGGGCTGCCCGGCGTCCGCGTGGGCGCGGGCCGCGCGTACGCGTGGATCGCGGCCAACCGCATGCGCATCTCCTGCGCGCTCACGGACCGGGAGGAGCCCCCGCGCTGATCTCCGCCCTGCTCGTGGCGCTGGCCGTGGTGCTGGCGCCGTCCGTCGCGCACGCCCAGGACGCCGCCGCGCTCTATCGCGCGCGCTGCGCCGTGTGCCACGGCCCGGACGGGCGCGGCGACGGGCCGGCCGCGTCGCTGCTCACGCCGCCGCCGCGCGACTTCACGACCGGCGTCTACAAGTTCCGCTCCACCCCGGCCGGCACGCTGCCGACGGAGGCCGACGTGCTGCGCACGATCACGCGCGGGCTCTCCGGCACGAGCATGCCGCCCTTCGCCGACCTGCTGAGCGAGGCCGAGCGCCGGGCGCTGGCCCGCCACGTGCTGGCGCTGGCGCCGGCGTCGCGGCCCACCGCGCCGCCGATCCGGGTGCCGCCCTTCAACTGGCGCCCGGTGCTGCCCGTGCGCGGCGCGCAGGCCTACGCGCGCGCCGGCTGCGGCGACTGCCACGGCCCCGACGGCCGCGGCAACGGCTGGCGGCCGAAGCGCGAGGGGCCGAGCGGCGAGGTGGCGCCGACCAACCTCACGGAGCCGTGGACCTTCCGCGGCGGCACGCAGATCGACGACATCGCGCTCCGCATCCTGGGCGGCATCGACGGCTCGCCGATGCCGTCCTATGGAGGCACGCTGAGCCGCAACGAGGCGCTGCTGATCGCCGCCTACGTGCTGTCGCTCGGGCGCGAGCCCATCTGGCGGGCCAGCGACACGCCGAGCATCGCGCTGGCCGGCGTGGTGACCGAGCCGCTGGCCCGTGGCCGCTACCTGGTGAACGCGATGCTGTGCGCCCTCTGCCACACGCCCGCGCGTGCCGAGGACGGCGAGTACGACACGAAATTCTTCCTGGCCGGCGGCATGCGCGTGAGCGCCTACCCGTGGGGCGTCTGGTACAGCCGCAACCTCACGCCCCACCCCGACACGGGCCTGGGGCAGTGGAGCGAGGCGGAGATCGTCGCCGCGATCACGCGCGGGATCGCGCGCGATGGCCGGCGCCTGGACCCGATCGCGATGCCGTGGCCGTGGTTCTCGCGCCTGAGGCCCGAGGACGCGCGCGCCATCGCGACGTATCTGAGATCGCTGCCCCCGGTCCGCAACGACGTGCCGCGCCCGCGCACGGTGACGGTGCCGGAGCGCGCGGGCGGCAAGCTGCTGGCGCTGCTGGGGGCGAGGAGCGCGATCGAGTTCTGGCCCGGCAACGCCGCCGCGGACCGCGCGCTGGTCGGCGTCCCGACGTCCCGCGGCTGGCGCGTGCTGGCCACCGCGCTCGGGTGGACGACGCTGCTCGCGGTGCTGGTGCTCACGGCGGCGGTGCTCCTGCTCATGCGCCGCGGCTGGGCGCGCCGCGCCGCGGTGGCCGGCGGGCTCCTGCTGTTCCTGGCCTGGCTGGCGCTCGGGCTCTGGCCGCCGTTCCGGTTCATGTCGCCGGAGCGGACGGCGGCGCGGATCCTGGGCGAGGCGCCCGCGCTCCCGCGCTGGCTCAACGGCTCCGAGCGCGCACTGGCCGAGCGCGGCCGCTACCTGGCCACCGTGGGCGCGTGCGGGCTCTGCCACACCCCGGCCAGCCCGTTCGGCGGCTTCCTGACGTCGCGGACGCTCGCGGGCGGCATGGACGTGCGCTGGCGCGTCTTCGGGCGCGTCGTGTCGAGCAACCTCACGCCGCACCGCGACGGCCTCGCCGCCGCCTCCGTCCCCGCGCTCAGCCGCGCGCTGCGCAGCGGCATCGGCACCGACGGCCGCGCGCTGCACTGGCAGGCGATGCCGTGGGACATCATCTCCCACTGGTCGGAGGAGGACCGGCTCGCGATCATCGCCTACCTGCGGGCGCTGCCACCGGTGGCCGGCCGCGTGCCCCGCCCGCGCCCGCCGCAGCCGGACGATCCCGCGGCCGATTCGTTCTACTTCGGGGACGCCGTCCGGCGCGCGCGCGAGTAGCGGGTCGCCCGGGGCGGGCGGGACGCAACCCATCACCTCTCGCCGCGGGTCCGGCGGAACGCGAAGAGGCTGCTGTCGACCGTGCCGACCAGCAGCATGCCGCCGTGGAGCTCGAGGCGGCGGACTCCGTACGAGCCGTACAGCGCCTTCAGCGGGCTGAAGAGCTCGAAGCGCGGGTAGGTGTCGAGGCGGATGCGGTCCTGGAGCGCGCCCGTGTCGGCGGCCAGCTCGTACACGAAGCGCCGGGAGTCGCCGGTCAGGACGCGGCGGCGATCCCGGTCCAGCCGGCCGCCGGCGATCATCGGAGGGCCGTCGTTCTCGGGACGCCCGAGCGTCGCCCGCCACACCGTGCGGCGCGCGACGACGTCGTAGGCGATCGGCG